>JBCCKB010000137.1:0-8573 GCA_039027595.1 Pseudomonadota bacterium
CGGGTTGCGTGGAGGGTGATTCCATCCTCGGAGTACACAGGGACCCGTTCGGAAAAGACCTCCACGAGTTCGTCCACGCGCGCCTCGTTGAAGAGGCGCTCCATATGCGCGATGAAGGCTTCCACACCCGTCTCCAAGACCTTCGGTCCCTTGGCTCTGCACCGGTGACGGGGAGGCGCCGGTTGCATCAATAATATCCCAGATCCGCTGCGTGAACGCGCGTTTGACACTGATGTGTCGGTTTTCGCACATGCTGTGACTGCACGACAACCGAATTCCCCTAGACGCGTTCAATGATCGTTGCGGCGCCCATGCCTGAGGCAACACAAAGTGTCGCAAGTCCGGTGCCCTTGCCGCTGCGTTCGAGCTCATCGAGGAGTGTGCCGAGAATGATCGCCCCAGTGGCGCCCAACGGGTGGCCCATGGCAATCGAACCACCGTTCACGTTGACCTTATCCGCGTCGACATCGAAGGCCTGCATGAAACGCAGCACCACCGAGGCGAAGGCCTCGTTCACCTCGAAGAGGTCGATATCCGTGATCGCCATGCCGCTATCGGCGAGGATCTTCTCGGTGACCGGCACTGGGCCCGTGAGCATGATCGTCGGATCGGTGCCGATCTTGGCGGTGGCCTTGATCCGGGCGCGGGGGGTGAGGCCGTTGGCTTTCCCGAACTCCTCGTTGCCGATCAGGATGGCCGCCGAGCCGTCTACGATCCCGCTCGAATTCCCGGCATGGTGGATGTGGTTGATCTTCTCGAGATGAGGATATTTCAGAAGTGCGACGGCGTCGAAGCCAGGCATCACTTCGCCCATTTGCTGAAACGAGGCGTTGAGCGATCCCAGCGCCTGCATGTCGGTCCCGGGGCGCATGTACTCGTCGCGGTCGAGGATCGACAGGCCATTCATGTCGGTGACCTTGATGACCGACTTTTCGAAGCGGTTGTCCTCCCAGGCCTCGGCGGCCCTTTTCTGGCTTTCGACGGCGAGCGCGTCCGCGTCATCGCGGGTAAAGCCGTATTCGGTGGCGATGATGTCGGCCGAAATGCCTTGGGGCACAAAGTAGCTTTTCATGGCGATCGAAGGATCGACGGCGATCGCCGCCCCGTCCGAGCCCATGGCGACCCGGCTCATCATCTCGACACCGCCTGCGACGTAGCCGTTCCCCGCGCCGCCTTTGACCTGGTTTGCGGCGAGGTTCACGGCCTCGAGGCCTGACGCGCAGAAGCGGTTGATCGAGAGCCCCGGCACGTTCTCGGCGAAGTCCGAGGCAAGGACCGCAGTCCGCGCCAGGCAACCACCCTGTTCGCCAACCTGCGTCGCGTTGCCCCAGATCACATCCTCTATGCCCGCCGTGTCGAGGTCGTTCCGCTCCTTGACGGCGTTCAGCACATTGGCCGAGAGCCGCGCCGCGGTGACCTCGTGCAGGCTCCCGTCGGGGCGGCCCTTGCCGCGCGGCGTGCGGACGGCGTCGTAGATATAGGCATCGGTCATGGGAGAGGTCCTTTTTCTCACGCCTTTTTTGCAGGGAAGGCGGGCGGCATTAGGTCGTAGGGGTGTCTCCAGCCAGGCGTTTCGGAAATCCGGGTGAGCCAGGCGTCGATATTGGGCCAGTCGGCGCGGTCGAAGCCGAAGGGTTCGGGGTAGAAGAGGTAGCCGCAGCAGGAGATGTCGGCGGTGGTGATCGCGTCGCCCACGATCCAGTCGCGGCCCTGAAGATGCGCCTCGAGGATCTCGAGCGCGGCCTTGATCCGCCCCTGGAGAAAGGTAATGGCCTCGGCTGGGCGGTGTTCGGGCGAAAGGAAGTGCAGGAGGAACCGGGTGACGCCCGCCTGCGACGACATCTTGTGGTTGTCCCAGAGCACCCAGCGGAGGATCTCGTAACGCTCCTCGGGGCGACCGCCCAAAGGGCTTTTCGTCTTGTCGATCACGTATTGCTGGATCACACCCGACTGCGAGAGCTTCACATCGCCGTCGATCAGGACCGGGGCCTCACCCATCTCGTTTAGCTCGCGGCGGTAGGCCTCGGTTCGTGCCTCGCCGTTAAAGAAGTCAACGAAGACAGGCTCCCAGTTGACCCCCGAAAGTTCCAGTGTCAGCGCGGCTTTGTAGGCGTTACCGCTCTCGCCGAAGCAGTAGAGTTTCATGGCCTCGTCCTCCTCTCAGCAAACCGGTTCTGACCGGTCTTGCATCACCGCTTTCTTGCGTCGAGTTCGCTATTGAAGAGCCTCAGCCGCGCCGTGAGGTTCTCGGCGTCGGTGACGCTGTCAAAGTTCTCGAAGAGAAACGAAAGCGCTTCACCCTCGTCGAGTCCTGCCTCGGCGGCGAAACGCTTTAGGCGGCGGTAACCATCCTCCGTCATTGCGCACGGAAATCTCCGGGTCAGGCGAAAGCGTTTGGGCATCAGAAGTTGGCTGCCTCGAGCCCCATCACCGGATCTGCGCCGGATTGGATCCGCGCAAGGTGCAGACGCGTCGCCGGCAGCTGGCGCCTCATGTAATAGCGCGCGGTGGCGAGCTTTGTCTGGTGAAATTCGGGGTCCGAGGATCCGGCGTCCAAAGCCGACTGGGACACCTTCGCCATCATCGCCCACATCAGTCCCAAGCACACGTGACCAAAGAGGTGCATAAAGTCATAGCTGCCCGAAAGCGCGTTGTTGGGGTTCTTCATGCCCTCGGCCATAAAGTACATCCCCGCCGCCTGCAGATCCTTGGAGGCATCCTTCAGCGGGTCGAGGATGTCGGCCTTCAGGGCCTCGTTGTCCTCGTTCTCCTTGATGAAGCCTTTGACCAGATCAAAGAAGGCGATCACGTGTTTTCCGCCGTCCTGTGGCAGTTTTCGTCCCACGAGATCGAGCGCCTGGACGCCGTTCGCGCCTTCGTAGATCATCGCAATCCGGGCATCGCGGGCAAATTGCGACATGCCCCATTCCTCGATATAGCCATGGCCACCATAGACCTGCTGGGCCTTCACGGCCATGTCGAACCCTTGGTCGGTAAGGAAACCCTTCAAAACCGGGGTGAGGAGCGAGATGAGCCCGTCGGCGTTTTGATCCCGCGATAGATGCGCCTTGTCGATTAAGGTGGCGCCCCAGAGCATGAAGGCGCGGGCGCCTTCGGCAAAGCTCTGTTGGTCCATGAGCGCCCGGCGAATGTCGGGGTGCACGATCAGCGGATCGGCGGGGCCTTCGGGGTTCTTGACGCCGGTCACGTCCCGGCCCTGGAGCCGATCCTTGGCATAGGCAAGCGCGTTTTGAAACGCTGCGTCGGCTTGTGCGAGACCCTGCATCGCCACGCCGAGCCGTGCCTCGTTCATCATCGTGAACATGGCGCGCATGCCCTTGTGCTCCTCGCCCAGGAGCCAACCGGTGGCGCCATCGTAGTTCATCACGCAGGTCGAATTGCCGTGGATCCCCATCTTTTCTTCGATCTTGCCGCAGGCGACCGCGTTGCGCTGCCCGAGGCTGCCGTCCTCGTTCACCAAGAACTTCGGCACGATAAAAAGCGACACGCCCTTGATGCCCTCGGGGCCACCCGGGATTTTGGCAAGGACGAGGTGGATGATGTTGTCGGCCATGTCGTGTTCACCAGCGGAGATGAAGATCTTCTGGCCGGTAATCTTGTAGCTTCCGTCGCCCTGGGGTTCGGCCTTCGTGCGCATGAGCCCCAGGTCGGTACCGCAATGGGGTTCGGTCAGGTTCATCGTTCCAGTCCAGTCGCACGACACCATGTTTGGGAGATACGTGGCCTTCTGGTCCTCTGTCCCATGGGCGAGGATCGCTGAGGCCGCGCCATGGGTGAGGCCCTGATACATCGTGAAGGCCTGGTTGGCGGCCGAGAAGAACTCACCTACGGCGGTTCCCATGACATAGGGCATGTTCTGGCCGCCGAACTCCTCGGGGAGGTCGATGCCCGGCCATCCCCCTTCCTTCATTTGGTCGAATGCCCCCTTGAAACCGGTGGGTGTCCGGACAATTCCATTCTCAAGCGTGCAGCCCTCGGTGTCCCCGACAGCGTTGAGCGGCGCGAGCACTTCCGAGGCGACTTTGCCCGCCTCTTCCAGGACAGCCAGGGTGAAGTCGGCTTCGAGATCCGCATAGCCTGGGATGTCCTGCGCGGTGACTTTAAGGACGTCCTGTAGAAGATACTGAGTGTCTTTGACGGGTGCAGCGTAGATCGGCATCGTGTCGTCTCCGGAGTTATTCAGCAGCAGCGCGGTCGGACGCTTTCATGGAAGCGATGACGTCCGCGCCCCATCGAAGCTGGTCCTTCAGATCAGAAATAGCTTCATTGAGGTCATCGCGGCGGCGCTCCATGTCGCTGAGGCGTTCCAACCCAATTTCATAGGTGCGCTCGAACTGTGTCAGTTGCTGGTCGCCTCGGTCATAAAGGTTCAGGAGCTGACGTATCTCTTCGAGTGAGAAGCCAAATCGCTTGCCTCTGAGAATTAGTTTGAGCCGAGCCTGATCAGAGCGCGTGAAGAGCCGCTTTTGGCCCTCGCGCTGGGGAAAGAGGAGCTCCTTGGCCTCGTAGAAGCGCAACGTCCGCGGAGTGACATCATAGAGGTCGCACATCTCGCGGATGGTGAGATACTCATCGGACATTGGCAGGCTCCTCCCTGGCTCGCTGAATTGGAGATGACAGGCTCGGCCTCGCAAATCAACGCATCTTGACGTTGACGTAAACGTAACGCTGCGTCACAAGCTGGATCAGGTGCGCGTCTTTGTCCCAAGGGCATCGAGAAGGCACTGGGTCTCGTCCCGAAGCGCCTGCAGTTCGGCAATGGTGGCATCGAGCTCGGAACGCTGCTTTTCGAGTTCGCCGAGCTGACGGTTCGCATACTCAATAAAAATCGAGAATTGCACCTGGGTTCCCTCTGACTCCCGGATCAGGAGCCATTGGCGAATTTCCTCGAGGCTAAACCCGAACCGGCGGCCGCGCATAATGAGCGTCATGCGAGCCACTTCCCGAGGGCCATAAAAGCGCGAACGACCGTCGCGCTCGGGGCTCAAAAGTTCGATATATTCATAGTATCGGAGCGTGCGCGGGGTGACCTCGAACTTCGCGCACATCTCCTTAAAGCTGAGCCGCGTTTCCGACATCGGCGATCTCCCTGGGGCAAGGGTAGACGCTCCCAGGCGATCAGGCAACTTTACCGCCTGTATTTGGCCCTTGCGGCACCGCCCGCGGCCGACCCATAACGGGTCTGGTAGGAGACGTTGCCATGTCCAACCAGAAGGCCAGAATCGCTCGGCAGTTCATCGAAGCGATCCCGCATTCGCAGGCACTTGGAATGAACCTGCTTCATGTCGGGGACGGCGCGGCCGAGATTGACATGGCCTATGACACCCGATTTGTCGGCGATCCAAGGACCGGAGTGATCCACGGTGGCGCGGTCTCGGCCCTGATGGATACCTGCGGTGGCGCTGCGGTGATGAGCCACCCGTCGGCGCCCGCCGGAACCGCCACAATTGATCTTCGGATTGACTATATGCGCCCCGCTGCTCCCGGTCAGCGGATCAAGGCGCGGGCCACATGCTACCATATCACGCGTTCGGTCGCGTTCGTCCGGGCGGTTGCCACCGATGACGACGAAGAGAACCCCGTGGCCACGGCAACGGGTGCCTTTACTGTTGAAGGCGGCGGCGCGTAATGCGCGGGCCGCCCGAACCTGTTCAGGTCGTCAAAAAGCGCCGTGACGCGGCGCTTTCGGCACTGGTCTCCGCGATTCCCTATGCCGCGTTTCTGGGGATTCGCTTCGACCGGCGTGGTGATGAGTTGACGGCGCTTCTCGAGTTTGATGAGCGACTGATCGGGAACCCGGTAATCCCTGCCCTCCACGGCGGTGCCACGGCCGCCTTTCTAGAGGTGACTGCAATTGTCGAGCTCGGTTGGGGTCGGCTCTGGGACGCGATCGAGACCGGCGCGATCGATGTGGGCGACCTATCGGCAGGGACGATGCCACGGCTGCCCAAAACCATTGATTTCACCGTGGACTACCTTCGCGCGGGCGTGCCCCGCGATGCCTATGCGCGAGCCAGGGTGAATCGGTCCGGTCGACGCTACGCGAGTGTACATGTGGAGGCATGGCAGGATAATCGGCAGCGGCTGTTTGCGCAGGCGACCGGCCATTTCGTGATGCCCGAGGGCCATGAGTGAGATCGGCACTGGGTCCATTACCCATGGGCGTGTTCTAAAAATCGCGTTGCCGATTGTATTGTCGAACGCGAGCGTGCCGCTAATGGGCGTCGTCGATACCGGGGTCGTGGGACAGATGGGGTCTGCGGCGCCGATAGGCGCAGTTGGAATCGGGGCAATCATTCTTTCGGCGTTTTACTGGATTTTTGGGTTTCTCCGCATGGGGACAACCGGGCTGGTAAGCCAGGCCATTGGGGCACGCGACCAAGGTGAGGTGGACGCTCTGCTGTCGCGGGCGCTGATGATTGGCCTCGCTAGCGGGGCGGTGCTTGTTGCCCTTCAGCTCCCCTTGTTCTCGCTTGCCTTCAAGGTCGCGCCAGCAAGTGCCGAGGTGGAGCGCTTGGCGCGGAGCTACATGGCGATCCGGATTTGGTCGGCACCGGCGGCGATCGCCTTGTTCGGGATCGTTGGATGGCTAATTGCCGATGAGCGGACGCAGGCGGTTCTGGTTCTTCAGGTTTGGCTGACGGCGTTCAATATCGTCCTGAGCATCGTACTGGGCTTGGGCCTAGCGTGGGGGGTTGAGGGAGTTGCCTGGGCCACGTTTTTCGCCGAGTGGTCCGCTTTGGTCCTAGGGCTTTGGATTTGCCGGGGCGCTTTTGCCCGACCCGGATGGCGTGACGGATCCCGCGTGTTTGATATCGCACGCTTACGGCGCATGGCGACGGTGAACGGCGATATCATGATCCGGTCGATCCTGATCGAGTGCATCGTGGTGTCGTTTCTTTTTCTCGGCTCCGATCTGGGAGACGTGCCGCTTGCGGCGAACCAGATCCTGATGCAATTCCTCCATGTCACAATTTTCGCCATGGACGGCTTTGCCTTCGCCGCCGAGAGCTTGGTCGGACAAGCCATGGGGTCGCGGCGGCGCGACCGGCTTCGGCGCGGCGCCTTGATCACGAGCTTCTGGGGCTTAATCACGGTGGTCTTGCTTGCGTTTGGCTTCGCGGCCATTGGGCCCCATGCGATTGACCTAATGACCACGGCACCTGAGGTTCGCGCCGAGGCGCGCCAATTCCTGCCCTACATGATCGCGGCGCCTCTGCTGGGCGCTGCGGCGTGGATGTTCGATGGCATTTTCATCGGTGCGACGCGCACCAGGGACATGCGAAATATGACGGCTGTCTCCGCGGTCGTGTATGGCTTGGCGGCGGCGGTTCTCTACCCGGCCTATGGCAACCACGGGCTTTGGATTGCGCTGCTCGCCTCTTTTGTGGCGCGGGGTGTGAGCCTTGCGCTGCGCTATCCAAGGCTTGAGGCCGCGGCCGTGTAAGGCGCGCGCGTTGTTTTTTTGGGTGCTGCCCCCGGGGATATCTTCAAAGAGAAGAAGCGGGAGCGCCGAAGCTAAAGCCAGGCAGCCCGATCGGTTCCAACGGCATCCGAGACAGAGGCAAACCCGTCGCGTTCAAGACGCTCTTCGAGACCCTCGAGAATGGAACTCACCAGGCTCATCCCACCGTAGACGAGCCCGGTATAGAGTTGGATCGCAGACGCGCCGGCGCGGATTTTGACATAGGCCTGATCGGCGCTTGCGACACCGCCGACGCCGATGAGCGGAAGCGATGTCAACGATGAAAGCGTGGCAAGGACCCGGGTCGAGCGTTGAAAGAGCGGTGCGCCAGAGAGGCCACCGGCCTCGGCCGCATGCTGGCTCTTGAGTCCGTCGCGCGCGAGGGTGGTATTCGTTGCTATGATCCCGTCAAGTCCGTGTTCCTCTGAGACCTGGGCGATGTCCGCAAGTTCGGCCTTGGAGAGGTCGGGTGAGATCTTGAGGAAGACAGGGATAGGGCGGGCAAGCGACGCGCGCGCGGCCATGACCTGACCAAGAAGCGCCGTAAGCGCCATCTTGCCCTGCAGGTCGCGGAGGCGTTCGGTGTTGGGCGAGGAGACATTGACGGTGGCGAAGTCAACATGGGCGCCGCAATGGCGGAGCACTGCGGCGAAGTCGCTGGCGCGGTCCTGGCTTTCCTTATTGGCCCCGAGATTGAGCCCGACCACGGCGTCTCGGGGGCGTGCCGCCAAACGTTCGGCAATGGGGGCCATCCCCTGATTGTTGAAGCCAAATCGGTTGATCGCGGCCTGGTCATGTGCGAGCCGGAAAAGGCGAGGTTTTGGGTTCAGCCTGAAAGCGGCACCTCAAACACGTGACAAAAGCTACAGAACGGCAAAGCTGCTTTCATTATTGAGACTATCTGCCGCAATGTTATCGACAGTGGCCAGCAGCCTGCGACCTTTAAATATAGAGCTACCCCCATTGCCCTGAACAAAGGTAAGCTCGCTAAACTGCAAGCCATCAGCCAGTCCTAGCATGGTCTTCCCAAGCTCAAAGCCAAAGATTTCATCAGGCCCGTCACCAACACGAAGCACAACAGTATCGC
>JBCCKB010000138.1:0-8454 GCA_039027595.1 Pseudomonadota bacterium
CCCGCCCCAGGCCGTGGCGATCGCGTCAAAGCCGCGATCCATGGACGCCGCGTCGGTAACATCGACGTCGATGAGAAGATTGGCGCCAAGGCTGTCCGCCAGCGGGCGAACCCTGCGCCCGAAGGCCTCGCCCTGGTAGGTGAATGCAAGCTCCGCGCCCTCAGTCGCGAGAGCCTTGGATATTCCCCAGGCAATGGAGCGGTCGTTCGCCACGCCCATTACAAGGCCACGTTTGCCCTTCAGCCAATCCCCCATTGCTCGCGTCTACCCGTCAACCCGGCTGAGCACGAGCGTTGCGTTCGTTCCGCCAAAGCCGAAACTGTTGGACAGAACCGTGTCGAGCTCCGCATCCTGGGTTTCCGTGACTATCTCCTCGGGGCGAAGGGCGGGATCAAGCTCTGAGACATTGATCGATGGGGCGATGAAGCCGCCTTCCATCATCAATAGACAGTAGATCGCCTCGTGGACGCCCGTGGCCCCCAAGGAATGGCCGGTCATCGACTTGGTCGACGAAATCGGCGCGTGGCCATCGCCAAAGACCCGGCGCACGGCCTCCACTTCGATCACGTCTCCCACTGGAGTAGAAGTCCCGTGGGCGTTGATGTAGTTCACCTCGCGGCCACGAAGAGAGGCCACCGCCTGCCGCATTGAGCGCTCCCCTCCTTCGCCGGACGGTGCGACCATGTCATGGCCGTCGGAGGTCGCGCCGTAGCCCGTGACCTCGGCATAGATCTTAGCGCCCCTCTTGCGCGCGCGATCGTATTCCTCGAGGACGACGATGCCCCCTCCGCCCCCGATGACGAACCCGTCCCGCGTGGCGTCGAATGCGCGCGCCGCCTCCGTCGGCGTCTGGTTGTACTTGGAGCTCATCGCGCCCATCGCATCAAACAGACAGGAGAGCGTCCAATCCACCTCTTCTCCACCGCCAGCAAAGACGATGTCTTGTTTGCCCGCCTGGATCAACTCGACACCGTTGCCTATGCAATGCGCAGAAGTCGAGCAGGCCGAGGTGATCGAGTAATTAACACCCTTGATCTTGAAAGGCGTCGCAAGGCAGGCCGACACCGTCGATGACATGCAGCGCGTAACCATGAAGGGGCCCATCCGCTTGGGCGCGCCCTTCTTTAGCACCGCGTCGAAGGCCGTGAAGAAATTCGACGTCGACGGGCCCCCCGAGCCTGCGACCAGGCCGGTCCGCTCGTTTGAAACCTCGTCTTCCTCAAGGCCGGAATCGGCGATTGCCTGCTGCATGGACAGGTACGCATAGGCCGCCGTCGGCCCCATGAACCGAAGCTGGCGCTTATCGACCGCCTCGGTGAGGTCAATGTTCGGGATCCCTGCAATCTGGCTTCGGAATCCGTGCTTGGCGTAGTCGGGTTCGAACCGGATGCCAGACCGACCCGCCCTCAGGCTGTCAGCAACCTCTCCCGCCGAATTGCCTATCGGTGAGATAATCCCAATCCCGGTGATGACGACGCGGCGCATAATTTAGCGGCCCTTCCTTGCAAGGTCAGTTTTCGGAGAGTGCAACCTTCATCTCCTTGACCTGATAGATCGTCTCGCCGTCCGCCTCGACACGGCCCTCGGCAACGCCCATGGTCAGACGCCGGGACTGAACGGCTTTTGTAAAGTCAACGTAGTAGGTCAGGCGCTTGCGATCAGGACGCACCATGCCTGTCAGCTTGACCTCACCCACACCAAGCGCGTAGCCCCGACCGCTCCAGCCTCGCCAGCCTAGGTTGAAGCCAGTCAGTTGCCAAAGCCCATCCAGACCCAAGCAACCGGGCATGATCGGATTTCCAGGGAAGTGGCAATCGAAGAACCAAAGATCCGGGCGGATGTCGAACTCCGCCACGACGTGCCCCTTTCCCGTGGCCCCGCCACTTTCGGAAATCTCGGTGATCCGGTCCATCATGAGCATTGGCGGCATGGGCAGTTGGGCATTTCCGGGACCAAACAACTCACCCTTCGCGCAGAGGATCAAGTCGTCTCGATCAAAGGAGGTTGGATAGTTTGCCATTCCGGCCTGGATGCCTAGTGCCCGTGTTTCTGGGCCCCCCCTCTAGCACCCGCTCGGCGGAGCCTGCAAGGGCGCGGCACGTAGCCCTTATGTTAAGGCTCGGCGCGATTTTATTTGATACTGGCGCGGCTTGAGCCTTATATTGCGTACCGACATGCGTAAACCGAGAGTCAAGCTAATGGACGACGCAAGACTAAAGCGGAGCGCGGCTTGGTTGGCGACAGCCGACCTGCGTCCTACACGGCAGCGCCTGGCCCTGGCCGCGCTTCTGGTGGGCGATGGAAAAAACCGGCACGTGACGGCGGAAAGCCTATTTGAGTCGTCGCTGGGCACCGATGAGAAGGTCTCATTGGCAACAGTGTACAACACTCTGCGGACGTTCTGTGACGCGGGCCTCATGCGCGAGGTAACGGTGGACGGCTCCAAGAGCTACTTCGACACCCGGGTAGATGATCATCCTCATTTCTTCTGGGAAGACTCGGCGACCCTAACCGACGCGCCCGCGGACGAGCTGGAAATCACCCGACTGCCCAAGGCGCCACAGGGCGCGGAGATCGCAAAGGTCGATGTGGTGATCCGCCTCCGCAAGGCATAATTGGCGCGTCACGCGCGCGACTCCGCCAAAAGCAACAGCCAACGGATCCCGCCTTCTTCGGTCTCCCGTGACCATGTGATGCGGAACCCCGCCGCACTGACAAGTGCGGGATAGGCATGCGAGAAAGAGGTGTGACGCCCGAAAAGGCGCGAATCCGGATCACCTTCGATGTCATGCGCGGGATCTAACGGCTCGATGATGGCAAGGGCCGAGGGGTGGGCTTGCGAAAGTGTTTGAAGAAATTCGACCACCGTCTCTTGGCAGGCGTATTCGAGCATGCCGCCAGCGGTCAAAGCCACCGTTCCGGGCTCAGCATGGCGCGACAGCCATGTGAACGCGTTGTCCTTCAGAAAGCGCAGGCTATTGGCGTCAATTGCGCGGGATGCCTCGTCGATCGCGCGGGCATTGAGGTCAATTCCGATGAAGCCCTTAAGCTCCGGAAGCCGACCAGCCGCATAGCAAAGGACATGACCATCGCCGCAGCCAAGCTCGACCAGTCGTTGGTAGCGTCCGGGATCCGCTCGGACACTTGCACGCAGAACCTCGCACAGTTCGGCGTGATGCTCGAGAAAGTGGCGGTACCGGGCGCGGCGATGGCGACTATGGTACCGGTCACCGCTGGCGCCTTCCCAAAATCGCTGTAGGGCTGATTCGACCCCCGCATGGTCACGAATCAATGCCGCGCGGCGCACATTGGAATAGGAGACGAGACTGCGGAGATAGTCGGCAGCAAATGGCTCGCGGCTGCGCCGCACAGAACGGAACACCCCCGGGCGCGCCGCGCTCGCGAGGGTGCCAATTTGTTCAAGAAGTTGGTGCTTAGGCCACGCCACGCTGAAGGTCCGGGGTTGCCCCGGCGACCTTTGGTGCGCTCACCAGACAGCAAACGGCGTCATCCCATGGCAAGACGGGGAATCGGGTTTCGAGTTCGAAGAGGTCGGGGGTTTCGAAGCCAACCGGACGGCCATGGACAAGGCGGAGAGCGATCGAGGCGGGATCGAGCGACAGACCTTCTCCGCTGAGTTTCATCCGGGCCTCCTTGGCGGTCCAGAACTCTAGGAACCGCCTCCGCTTGCTTTCGGGCGGGAGGCTCTGGAGAAAGGCCTGCTCTGTCGGGGTAAGGCAGATAGAGGCGAGCCCTGATAGATCGTCCCAAAACCCGTCGGTCCGATCGAGGCATTCAAGGTCGATGCCCACATGTCCTCTTGCGGCAATAACGAGAACGGCACGGTCGCCGCTATGCGACATGTTGAAGGCAAGGGACGATCCCGCGAGTTCAGGCTTGCCGTTGACCCCTGGAACAAGCTGCAGGCGTGTGGCCTCGATGCCTGTCACTTGAGCCAAGCGCCTGCGCAAATAGGCACGCCCGCGCAAGAAGCGGTTGCGGTCCCGCGCAAAGTCAAAGCAATCCGCCCGTGCCGCCTCGTCGGGTGCGATCAGCGTGCGCACCCTGGACAGCGGGATCGGGGCGTCCTCGCCGATTGAGAATGCATCCAGATTGTGGACGATGCCGCCGAGGTCAATGCGTGCCTGGTACAGTGTCACGCGAAACCTCCCGCCATGTTTCTGGCTGAAGGACACATTTCGATCTGCTCTTCCACGTTTTTCATCGTGTTCACACCTTACACTCAAGACGGTCGACATCCGGGAAACAAACGTAGCCTCTGACGTCGAACGCATCAAAGGCCCCATGGTGCGATCCAACTCCTCGCGGGCGAGCGGCCCCCTTTTGGACAACAGTTTTGCTACGCATGCAGGGCCTGTCTCCGTGTCGGAAACTATCTGAGGTGAGGGGCCATTGCGTCGAATCCCCGACGCGTTGAGAGCCGGCTCTCCCTGGGGTGCCGTCTGATCATCCCATGGATTTGCGCGCTGGGCCGGCAAGACATGCGTTCCCGGGCACATGTCTTTGCGACGAGGACCTGCCGGGCGCGTTCCGCCCGACGTCCCATCGCCTCCTCGCCGAGCGGTCGGCCCTAATCGGCGCGCCCCACCACGAGCGGCGTGTCGGGATTGGGGTGGAGCACCTTCTGGACAAAGTAGGCCGCCGCGGTCAGCCCGATCCCGATAAGGTCGGTCACAAGCCCGCCTTCGATCATAAAGAGCGCGGCGGCAAGGACCATGACCCGGAGATACCACGCCGCGCGGCCGCCCATCACCCAACCTTGCACGCCCGATGACAGCAGGAACACGCCAAAGACCGCCGTGGCTCCGGCCCGGATGACCTCGAGCCAGGTCCCGTCCATCAGGATCGCGCCGTTGTAGAAAAACATGAAGGGCACGATGAAGGCGGCGATGCCAATCTTGAACGACGCCACGGAGGTCTCCATCGGGTTGGCGCCGGATATCCCGGCGGCGGCGTAGCTCGCGAGCGCCACGGGCGGCGTGATGGCCGAGAGAACCGCGAAGTAGAAGACGAAGAAATGCGCCGTGAGTGCTGGGATCCCCAGCTGCACAAGGCCGGGTGCGACGACGGAAGCCGCCACCGCGTAGGCGGCCGTCGTGGGCATGCCCATGCCGAGGAGGATCGCGATGCACATGGCGAAGAAAAGGGCCAGAAGCTGCGAGCTTTCCGCGATGCCGAGAAGAAGTGCCGAGAACCGCGCGCCCACCCCGGTGAGGGAGATCACGCCCACGATGATGCCCGCGCAGGCACAAACCGCGATGATCTGGATCGACATGACGCCCGCGAGTTCAAACGCCTTGCCGATGCCCTTTGGTCCCATCCGGAAAGGCGTAAGCCAGGAGACCACCGCAGCCGCCACAGTTGCCAGGGTGCCCGCGCGGATCACCGAATAACCCATGAAGAGCGCGACGATTAGGATGATAATGGGAATGAAGAGGTAGACCTGCCGGACCATCTTGGAAAAAACCGGCAACTCGTCGTCCCGCATGCCCCGCATGCCCAGCTTCGCGGCCTCGAAATCCACCATAAAGTAGACCGAGACAAAGTAGAGCACCGCCGGGATGATCGCGGCGATCGCGATGTCGGTGTAGGGAATGCCGGTGATCTCGGCCATGATGAAGGCACCGGCCCCCATGATCGGTGGCATGATCTGCCCGCCGGTGGAGGCGGCGGCCTCGACGGCGCCCGCGGTCTTCTTGTGGTAGCCGACCTTCTTCATCAAGGGGATCGTGAGCGAGCCCGTGGCCACCACGTTCCCCGCCGAGGTCCCGTTGATCATCCCCATGAGGCCGGAGGCGAAGATCGCGACCTTGGCCGGGCCGCCCCGCGCGCGCCCGGCTGCGGCGAACGCGAAGTTGACGAAATAGTCGCCCACTTTCGAGGCCTGCAGGAACGCCGCGAAAATGATGAAGAGGATGATGTAGGTGGATGAGACCGCCGTTGTCGGCCCGAGGATCCCGGCGTCGGTGTAGACCTGAGAGAAGAACCGATGCCAGCTGATTGCCGGGGCGTTCAGGAACCCCGGCAGATGCTGGCCGAGAAAGACGTAGACCAGGAACACGCCCGCGATGATGATGAGCGCCAATCCGGCTGTGCGCCGGGTGAGCTCCATGATCAGCGCGACCCCTGCGGTGGCGGCGAACGAGATGCCGATCGGGGCGAAGTCCGAGCCCGTGGACATCCGGATCGGCGTGCCGAGGATCGTCACGAGGTAGGTGGCAACCGCGATGGCCGCGACGGCGAGGACCGCGTCGGGGGCAGCAAAGCCGTTCCGGTTGCGGTAGTGGAACCACGAGAGCGCAATCGCGCCCCCCGTGGACACCATCAGCGGGATGCCGAAGAGCCAGGTTTCATTGAAGCGGATGGTCGGGTCGACCCCGTTCCACATCATGCCGCCCTGGATCTGGAAGCCGAAATAGATCGCCGTGCCGAGCGCCAGGACCGCGAGCGCCAGAAGCCCGAGCGAGACCTTGCCCAGAAGCGGCGTCTCGGGGCGGTCCGAGGGGCCAAACCGCGAGGCCGCGAAGAGGAGGAAGCCGAGCGCCAGCGCGCCGGCCACGTGGACGATCCGGAAGCTCCAGGTTTCCATCGGGAACTGCGGCAGGAACGGGATCGACACACCGGTCATTCCCTCGATCGAAAGGCCGTTAAGTGCCGCCATGTGGAAGAAAGCGTAAAGCGCGCCCGCGCCCGCCATGACCTTGAAATGCCAGCCCTCGAACAACCGCCGGTTCGCCTCGACGGGTTCGACATCCACATCCTCGGCGATAACGCGCTCTTCTGCCGCCGTGTCCTGGCCGTTCGTCATCGCACCCTCCCGCGGTCGCTGTCGGACCCGCAATGGAACGGCCCCCAATGCCGCACAAGCCCCTCGCAGATCACCTGGGGGCCGGAAAGCGTGCCTTATGCCCTCCGGCCCCGGTTCATCGGCCTATGACCCGCCGCCGTAGATCATTTCGGCGGGAATCGAGGCACCGTTTGCGTTGAACCATTCGGCAGCGCCGGGATGCCACATCAGAACCTGATTCTTGTCCCAGTTATCGGGCAGCGTCGCGCGCGCGGCCTTATGGATCGCCACCATGCGCTCGTTGTCCGACATCACGACATCCACCGCTGCATTCACGAAGCTTGCCGGCAGGTCGCAATTCGCAATCGCGAAGTTCCACATCGAGACCGCGCGGGCCGGGGCCTCAAGCGTTGTGTAAGTGTCTGCGGCAATCTCGAAAGGCGCAACCGGGAAGTCCGCGAGGACCTTAGCCTGCTCCTCTTCGGTGAACTCGATGATATTCACATCCGTCTGCACCTCGAGCTGGCTGACCGCAGGCACCGGCACGCCCGCGGCAAAGGCGATCACGTCGATGAGACCGTCCTGGAGCTGACCGCCAAGGTCGGTCCAGCCACCGTTCCGGCGCTCATAGTTGATGCCGAGATCGGTCATGATCTCTGGGAAGTAGGTGTCTGACGTCGAGCCAGCGGGTCCGAAGCCAATCCGCGCCCCATCGGGGATCTCCGAGATCTGGGTGATGCCCGATGACGCCAAGGTCGTGATCGAAAACGGCGTCTCGTACATTGGGAACATCGCGCACGCTTTGTCCATCACAAGCCCCGGCACGATCGGGTTGTTGCCCTCCATGGCCGCCGCAGCCGGCCCCATGGTAGTCATCGCGAAGGCGTTGTTGCCGGTATGAACGTTGGCAAGGTTCTGCCAGGGTCCACCCGACACTTCACCACCGCCCGAGATGCCCAGCTCCTCGGCCACGAGGTTGGCCCAGCCCGAGCCATAGGCGAAGAACGTGCCGCCCTGGCTTGCGGTGCCCACGGTAAAGCTCTCGGGCCATCCGGTGCGGTCCTGGTGACCGTCCGCGAAGGCAGACCCCGCTGCCACGCCAACAGCCATCGCTACGGCAAAAGATGTCGTTTTCTGCGTAATCATCGTTTCTTTCCTCCCATGGCCCAGCGTTCGCATCCCGTCGCGGGCCTGAAGTTACCTGCGGCCGCGCGTCCCGCGAGGCCGACATCGCTCGTCTACGACCGATACGATCGCTAGGAATAGGCCGCAACACGCCAGCGGCAATACAAATTTAAGTCTGTTAGCGGTCACAGCGGACTTGGGCGCCAAAGCATGGGTCGAAAACGGGACATGTGGGGCTCAAACCTGGGTCGATAGCTACCCATCCTGCCCCGGCTCGGTGAAGTTCTCGCGCGCGAGACCGTGCTTCTGCATCTTGTCGTAAAGCGCCTTTCGCGACAGGCCAAGCGCGAGATACGTCTCCTTAAGGCGCCCGCCATTGGCGGCGATACTGGCCGCAATCAGGGCCTTCTCATGGACCGACATCTGGTCCGCAAGGCTCTTGCCGGGGGCGCGGGCCGCGGCCGCGAGGTCCGGATCCAAACCCAGGGTGAACCGGTCCGCGGCATTCTTCAACTCGCGCA
>JBCCKB010000139.1:0-8443 GCA_039027595.1 Pseudomonadota bacterium
AGCGCGAGTGAAGCTCCGAGGACTCGGCGCCCTGGTCGAAAGCGCTCCCGTGCGCAGTGTTAGGGCTCTCAATTCGTCATCAATTTAGCTAAAATTTGCTGATTTGGAGAAAACTCCCGCAGAATGTGACGGGTCCCTGCGTCCGAATGCGTCTCGATAAAGGCATGTCTGCCGTTGGGGTTATGCCACGTGGGCACCGGTCCGGGCCCCAAGTCGTGTTACATGGCCCGTGAAGATAAATCCCTTGGCTTCCCAGCGCGGCGGATCGTAGTCGCAGCAACGCCGCGATTGACCTCCATATGTCGCGGACCGTTGATACGCGAGCTGCAACGACGGATCCGATCGGGCACCGGCACGATCTTGGCCCTGGGGCGTCGAAGACAGGGTTGCTCTGGGGAGTGAAAAGGAGCGGCGTGAACCGCTCCGGGGCCTCAAAACCTTAGGCTGCCAAGGGCACTGCGTCTCACGGCAATCGCAGCGGGAAGAAGCGAAAGCACTGTTGTCACGGCAATAAACCCGGCAATCACGTGCAACTCCGTCCAGCCGATGGGCGCGCGTATCAGAACATCGGTTTGCGCGGTTACGATGCGTGAGAGCACGGCCGCCGCGAGCATCCCGAAGATGAGCCCGAGCGCGGAACCCGATATCAACAAGACCGCGCTGTAGGACCACATGACAGAAAACACGAAACGCGTGGGCGCGCCGAGAACCCTCAGCAGGGCAACTTGGCGCTGGAACACGCGCATCAGCAGAAAGAGGCCCAAAAGAACGGACACTGCGACAAGCATTTGCGTCACGAGCGACAAGAGCGACATGGCCCGCCGTACGTCGCCCAGCACGCGGTAGAGATTTGACAGGACTGTGCCGGGGAAGAACGCCATTGTCTCGGCGTCGCGGGTGAACTCGGAGCGGATTGCGTAACTCGCCCACAGCGCCTCGGCTCGGACGATGATCGCTGGTGTCCCGGGAAAATAGTCGGCGTCGAAGGGTGGTCCGATCTGGCCCGCATTCTCTGGGGCATGGCCGTCAGCTAGCCCGTGAACTCGCCAAACCTGCTCGACTGGGACAAGAAGCGCTCGGTCCCAAGGGGTGCCGGTGCGGGCCATGCGTCCAACGACCAGCACTTCTTCTCCCGCGTGTGCCTGCGGGTCCGCAGCGTCGCCATGCCCGTGCGACGGGGTAAAGCTATCACCGATCTCGAGGGAAACGGCAGCGCCCACGATCGCCTCTGAGGCGTTCGTCCACATGCGGCCTAAGACTTGGTCATCGGTGAGGTGTCTGACGAAGTCAGCGGTCGTTCCCACGATAGGTGCGCCTTCCCAGCTATCTCCAAAGGCCAAGGGCGCAGCGATGTCGACGCTCTCATGGGTTGCGACCTCGTTGAACACATAGCCGTCAAGCAACGGAATGTCCGAGGGCTGAAGATATACGGCGGCGAGCATCATTGTCAGTTCGCTTCCGGGGGCTGTTATCAGCACGTCGAACTTGTCCGCCGCCTGGGCCGATCCTTGTCGCAGGCCGCGCTCTTGCGCCAAGATGCCGATCCCCGTGCCAACGGAGACGGAGATCAACAAAACGAAGATCGTGTTCGCCCAGCGAAAGCGCCAAAGAATGGCGCCGACAAGTCCCCAAGGTGCAAATCCGCGCAGCATGAGCGTACCAACGATTACGGTTGGTGCGAGAAGCACGAGCAGTAGGCCGGTGTCTTGCAGCCAGGTTGGAAGACTGCCCCAAAGCGCCATCGTCAGGCGGCCGAGCTCTTTTGGTCCAGGGTTCCCTCGCAAAGCGCGACGACTTGATCCATATGTTCCAAAAGCCGTGCGTCGTGGCTCACGGCTATGAGGGTACAACCTTGGTCGCGCGACAGTGCCACGATGGTCTCAATCAGGTCGTCGGCGGCCTCCCTATGCAGGTTCGCGGTCGGTTCATCCGCCAGGAGGATCTTTGGTTCATGCGCCAGAGCCCGAGCGATCGCCACGCGCTGCCGCTCTCCGCCCGACAAGCGAGCCACGGTTCGTACCGGCGCGTCGAGCTCATTCTCAAGCCCCAACCGTCGGAGAATGGCGTCCGCCCTCTGCCTGAGTGATGCACGTTGTTCGCGCGGCCGATACATCATCGGCAGCGCGGCGTTCGCTAGCGCCCCAAGTTCTTCAAACAGCAGAAAATCCTGAAAAATAAATCCCATCTGCTCCGCGCGGAAGGCCGAGCAGGCATCCGGGCGCAAGCCGAGAATATCCGTCTTTCCCCAACGGACGCTGCCGGAGACCTTTTCAGCGAGCCCCGCAAGGGCAAAGAGCAGCGTTGACTTACCAGCTCCCGAGGGGCCCTGGATGCCCAGGAGTGTTCCTTCGGGAACGTGCAGCCCATCAATCGCAACAAGGGTCCGCCCCCGGCCATCTTCGACGCGCAGATCCGATACGGTGAGGGTGGGCGACATCGGATCACGCCTCCGCGAACCTGACCAACGCGAAGCAGTCGGTGTTGGGATCCGTGCTTGGAGCGCGCGCCCGTCCGTAGCATTCCGTGTAGATGACACGCGGCCGGTACTTCCCTTGGTTCCCGGAAATAAACGGACGCTCATGTAGGTCGCTCGGTGCGACGCCAACGCCATCGCCGTCCATAGATCCCGCGATGCGGAATGCTCTCTCGCGCTCCGCGCCCTCTGCCAGCCCAGTAACGTCAAAAAAGCGGAGCTGCATTGTAAAATGTCCTCCTGGGGCTTTCGACCTGTCAGCTCCTCCTAAGGGGCGTACCTCGCTGCTTATAACCTCTATCGAAAGATGTCAGCAGACCGGATCCTGGTGGTCGCCCACGTCAGACATCCAACCCGGGTCAGCGACGCCCTTTTCCTGCGCGCCGCAGGTTAAAAGGGGGTGCTGTCCGGAGGGCCGCACCAAACCGCGACCGATGACGCTGGTCCACAAGGGCGGGCGGAGACTTCGTTACGCCTGGTTTGACGGAAGCGATCAGTGTCCCCGAGCGATCTACGACGTTTTGACGAGTTTGTTGACCTGCACAGCCTTCCCAGCCCCCACCGGTGCCGGCGCGTCGTGGTTTTAGGGCCGGTCACTGTTTCCAATCGCCCTATGCCGTTCCGACAGGCGTTCTGTCCGGACCTATGTCCTTTGGCCGCGTCGCAAGTTGGGCCTCGAGCTCCCGCCGAACGTCACAGTGTTCGGGGCGGTCGAAGATATTGGTCAGCTCAAAAGGGTCGGCCGCTAATTCGTACATTTCGCCTGCGCCGGAATTCAGGTCGATGGTCAGTTTATGGGTACGGGTTCGAACGGTTCGAAGCTCCAGCGCCACGCCCACTCGGTTGGGCCCAAGCCCCCATTCATTGAGCGCAAACTCGCGTGACGCGCTGTCGGTTTCCAGAAGCGGGCGAAGGCTCGCACCGTGTTGAGGCAGGAGCGGCGTTGCGTCTGCATAGTCCGCAAAAGTCGCCGCCAAGTCGAGCGTCGAGACAGGGTCTGCCACGGTTGCCCCACGGCGCACGCCGGGTCCGCGCACGATCATCGGGACCCGCAGGAGGCCCTCATAGTGCATCGGTCCCTTAAGGATTAGGCCGTGATCGCCCAGCCAGTCCCCGTGGTCAGAGATGTAGACAACGATCGTGTTCTCCGCGAGACCTGCCTCATCAAGCGCGTTCATCAGCTGTCCGACTTGATGGTCGATCAAGGCGATCTGACCGTAGGTGTTGGCAATGATCTCGCGCAGTTGTTCGTCGGTCTGTTCCGGGATCCGGCTATAGGCTTTGCGCAGTTCGGCGTATTTCGCGTCTCCGGGTTCAGAGGTCATCGCGGCCTCGTGCCACCAAGGCTTGCCGTCGAAGCTTCGCGTGCGATGGACGGGCAGGTCCACCTCAGCCGGATCGTGGAGCCGCGACCAGGGTTCTGGGCAATCGAATGGGTGATGCGGGTCTGGGAAGCTCACCCAGGCGCAGAATGGCAGGGTCCCATCGCGCCCGTGCCTAAGCCAGTCTATGGCGCGATCCGCGGTCCAGGGAGAGTTGTGAAACGCCACCGGCAAGCGCGAATGCCAGGTTTGCGCGGCACCCTTGGTGTCGCCCGCGTTTTCCCACATAAGCTTGGTGCGTGCGTCCCCGCGTCCGTCACGATGATAAAAACGCTCATAGTGTTGGCCGGCGGGAGGTTTTTCGGGCGCCCACCAATTATGGCCAACAAGCATCAGTTCGACGTGGTTGAACCCCATATAGGGTCCCGACCAATCTGCCCCGTAGTCAGCCGAAGAGAGAAGACATTCAGGAGTGCCCGTGGGCGCATAGGTGTGAAAGGTCGAGAAATGCGCCTTGCCGAAAAAGGCGGTTTGATAGCCTGCCGCCGCCAGGGTGCCCGCAAATCCCCTCTCTCCGGTTTCGGGGTCCAGATCGATGCCGTTGTCGTGCACCCCGTGCGTTCGGCAAAGCTGTCCGGTCAGGATCGACGCCCGCGCAGGCTGGCAGACCACGGATGGCGTGATGCACGCGTCAAACCAAGTGCCGTCGGCGGCCAGTTGGTCAAGATGCGGTGTCTTGATGTTGCGGCCCTGAAATCCAAGACAGTCAGCGCGCTGTTGGTCCGCGGAGATCAAGAGGATGTTCGGCCGTGTCATGGATGGTCTTTCGAATTGCGGATGGAGACGCCGATCACCAGAACGGCGAGACCCATGAAGATGGCGGCCGTGACCGAGGAGAACAGGAAGAACGGGTCGCCGCCGGTGGCAGAGAACGCCTGACGGGCGGTGTCTTCGAGAGTGCCGCCCAGAATGAAGGCTATGACGAAGGGTAAAGGAGAGATGTCCAGCAGGCGCATCAGGTAGCCAAGAACGCCAAAGGCAATGGCAATCCAGATCGCGGAGAGATCTGTCTCCTGAACGTAGATCGACGTGAGGGTGAGAAGAAGAACTATGGGCAACAGGATATGCCGGGGAACCCGGATCATGATGCCCACGCCCCGCATAAAGAGCCCGCCCAAGGTCCAATTCACCAGGTTTGCGATCAGCATCGTGGTGAAGAGGCCGAAGGCGATCACCGCTTCAGGGTTTACCGTATCGGGCGTCAGGCGAAATACCGAAGGTCCGGGGTTGAATCCGCCAATGCTGTCGGCTGCGAGGATCAGAAACACCGCCGCCGCATTCCCTGGGATCCCAAGGCTCAGAACTGGGATCAGATTGGCGCCCGAGACCGAGCTATTTGCGGCTTCGGTGGCGGCAATTCCCTCGGGAACGCCTTCGCCAAACGTCGGACCTTCCGGGTTTCTTCGGGCATGTAGTTGGCGCCCGGTGGTGTAGCCAAGCGTGGCGGCGAGGGTCGAGCCGATGCCCGGCAACGCTCCAATACAGGTTCCAATAACCGCCGATCGCGAGATATAGGGTAAAAGTCGTCGAATATCCGCCCCATGGAGCCGCTGGTCGCCGGTGATCGCGGCATTTTTGACGGCGGCGTCTCTGGTGTCGCCGAACCACAGCGCCTCGAGGCTCTTGAAGACCTCGCCAAGGATCAAAACCCCGAGAATGACGGTGACAACTGGAAATCCGTCCGAGAGCGTTTCGGTTCCGAGGCTCAGGCGGGGATAGAACTCCTCGCCCGTGCCGACCATCGCAACAAGCAACCCGAGCCCCAGCGCAATAAGCCCCTTTCCCACCGAGCGGCCCATCACGGAGGCGATGAAGGCGAGTGAGAGGATCAACAGTGCTGTCTTTTCGGGAAGGTCCAGGTAGCGCTCCACCAAGATGGCCAGGAAGGGGGCACATAGAAACAAGACGAGATCGGAGAATGTGTCTCCCGACGCGGAGGAGAAATGCGCGACGCGCAGTGCCTTGCCGGACTGACCACGTTTCGTCATCGGGTGTCCGTCCAACGTGGTCATGAAAGCGTCGGGCGTTCCGGGAGTGTTGAAGAGGATCGCAGGCACCGCACCGCCAACGGTTGCGCCTTTCATGACGCCCACCAGAAACCCGAACACCGGCAAGAGCGCGTCTGGGGTAAAGCCGAAAACCGATATCAGAATGGGAAGCGAGATCGCCATGGCCATCGGTCCCGCAAGACCTGGCGTCGCCCCCACCACGATTCCGAGAACAAATCCCGCTAGGATCATCGCTAGGGTGACCGGTATAGAGAGACCGGCAACGCTAAAGAGCTCAGGGCCCTGGAAGACCGCGAGGACGCCGAGCCAAATGTAGTCCACTGCGCCCATTAGACATCTCCGTTGGGCGGCAGCAGGAGATCGTCGAACGGAAGGTCATAAACGGCGATCAACGCCAGGCATGCCAGCAGCGCCAGGAATGCCGCGCGGCCGCTTATCCGGCGTGCGCCCAATGAGATCATCGAGAAGACCAGAAGCCAGCCTCCGGCAAGAAACCCCAGGTATTTCCAAGGCACCGTGTCGCGCAGATTTCGGTAGGTTTCGGTCTCATCGGCCATTGCGAGCACGGCCAAGGGACCGGTCCAGCGCATCAGACCTATGCAGATCGCGAACCCCAGGATCAGGACGGCGAGGTACCTGAGGTTTCCAAGCACAACCCGCGCGGTCGAGGGGACCGGGCGGAGCAAAACAAGAATGCCGCCCAAGAGGATGAACCCCGCGGCCACTGTGGGCCCCAGTGCGTCGCCCACGCGCGTTTGGCGTCGCACGGTTTCGATCAGGCCACTGGCGCTGTCGGCAGGGATCCATACCGCGAGGGCCAAAAGTGCTCCGACAATCGCAAGAATAGCCAAGCTGGTATCGGCGCTGTTGCGGGGCTTGGTTGGCATGGTCTTGCCCTTGAATGCAGTGCCGGACAGGGGACCTTTGCTCCGTTGCCCGGCCGTGCGTATCTATTCAGAAGCTGCCTCGAGAAGTTCGCCAGCAACCTCAAAGTCGGAGGCGAAGAGCTCTCCCAGCGCGTCGCCCGATATGATCGAAGCGCCCCCAAAGGCGCGGCTCAACAGTTCGTTTGACTGCGATCCCTCGGTGCTGATCGCCTTCGTAATCGCGTCTGTGAGGGCGCTTCTTGCTTCCTCTGGCATGCCTGATGGACCCACAAAGACGAAGTAGCCTTCCGCGTTGAACGAAACACCAAGGTCCTCAAGCGTCGGCGCATCGGGTGTCTGGTTCAGGGGGACCGAGAGCGCCGAGGCCAAGTTGACGAGATCTCCCGCCGCGACGCCCTTTGTCTGGATGCCCGCCATGAACCCCACATCCATGTCGCCTGCGTTCACCCCATCCATGACCGCGCGGCCGCCCCGAACCTGCACGATGTTGAACTCCACGCCCTGGGCCTCGCCCAGGAGATAGGCGAGGTCCGAAAGCTTCGGGCTCATGGTTCCAAAGCGAATATCCTGTCCGCCCTTGGCCGCGGCGATCATATCGTCAAAGCTTGCCCAGCCGGTCTCCGACCGGGTCACGATCCCCATCTGAAACCCCGCTGTCGTCGTCAGGGGCGTGAACATGTCGGGTGTCATGCCAGCATCGGCGGCGCGCATGTTGTAGCCAAGGGACTCGGTGACCACCATCCCGATCACGGTACCGTCCGCGGGGGCGTCTCGGATTTCGTTGAGAAGGTTCAATCCGCCACCGCCGGTGACTTGCTCGGGAATAAAGCTCCATCCAAGCTCCGCCTCGATATCCTCCGCGATAAGCCGGGCTTGGGTATCCGCTCCCCCTCCTGCGGCAAACGCGATCATCAAACGGATCGGGCCCGAAGGCGCCCAGTCCTGGGCCGGCACACCTGCCGAGCTTGCCATAAGCGCAACGGCGGCCGCCGCGGCGGCTCGCTTCAAAATTCCTGTCATCGCGTCCTCCCTTAGCGAATCCTCTGCATTCAGTCATGGGTAGGTTGACAGGTCAACTAAAAAGGTTGACGCATCAACGAAATGCGGAAAGACTCGGCGTTGGAGGGGCTGCCAAGAATGACCCAGACCGAAGAGCAAGACTTGCTGCAATTGCAGAATTTCCTGACTTACCGGCTTGCACGCGTGCAGGCGCGCCTCAACGCGCAGGCCGTGCGGCTCCTGAAGGAGACCGCCGGAATTAACCTCTCGCAGTGGCGTGTGATCGCAATGATCGGTTCGGGGGGCGACGACACGGTCTTGGCCGCGGATCTCAAGCGCATCATGGGCTTTGACAAGGGGCTCTTCAGTCGGACGGTGCGCGGGTTGATGGCGGACGGGCTCGTGACCAGCGCGGTCGATGAGCGTGACCAGCGCTGCCAACGGCTTGCGCTTACGAACTCGGGACGTGCCCTCTACAATAGCACGCTGCCTGTCATGCGTGCGCGCCAGGAAAGGCTGCAGGACGCGTTGGACGCCGATGAGTTGGTCGCGCTCTTGTCCGGGCTGGACAAGCTCGAGACAGCCGCGTCGGCCGGGGGGCACGCGTGACCAACAACCTACTGATTGTCATGTCCGACGAGCACCAAGCCCGTGCCATGGGCTGTGCCGGGCATGCCATTGCTAAGACCCCGA
>JBCCKB010000140.1:0-8431 GCA_039027595.1 Pseudomonadota bacterium
CAGTTGGTGCCGCGGCCGACGCCCGGATCGGGCGACTCGGCTCACGGACTCTCATCCAGTTCGGAATAGGGGTTTGGCCGAGGGCGCCGTGGTCGCTGGCTTCCAAATTGATCTCACCGAGGTGTTTCCGGACAACGAAGTCGCGCAAGAGACCTTCGTGATCGGTTTTGGCCCCAGTGCTCACGGTGAAGAACCCCTGCCGCAGAATGCTGAACTGGTCCCACTTGCAACCACCGATCTCGCTGCGGTGCTCGTCCCAGACGCCGCATCCGTCGCTGCCGCAGGACGTACCCTTTTGCTCAACACAGTCAGCGCCTTATCGCTTGTGCTGACGGGTGCCTTCGCCGTTCTCGCCTGGTTGGGGCGCACCGTGATCTTGGAGCCGCATCTCCGACTTGATGGCCAAAGGCAGGAGCTCGCGGAACTCGCTGCAGTTTCTGAGCGTGCGAAAGATGCTATTCTGGTGACGAACCTCGATGGTGAAGTCCTATGGAGCAATCCCGCCTTTGAGGGGCTCACGGGGTACTCCATTGATGAGATCCGAGGAAAGAAACCCGGAACCCTGTTGCAAGGACCTGAAACCGACCTTTGCGCCGCAAGAAAGCTCGGCTCGGCGGTGCGCAACCGAACCGCTGCCGCGTGCGAGATCTTGAATTACCGGAAGTCCGGCGCGACCTATTGGATTAGCATTTCGATTTCGCCACTGACCGATGAGGAAGGCGACGTCTACGGTTTCATGGCCATCTCGCGCGACGTCACGGAAGCACGTGAACAGAAAGACGCAATTCTCAAGGCAAAGAAGGAAATCGAAAGACAGGCCCTGCAGGATCCACTGACGGGGCTTCCAAACCGCCGCGCTCTTGACATGGCGCTGAAGGAGCGCGCCGACGCCATCGAGGATGGCGCGACGGTCATTCGGATAGATCTTGATCATTTCAAGTATGTGAACGACACGCTTGGCCATGAGGCGGGGGACTATGTGCTAAACGAGGTTGCCAGGATCCTGCGGGAAGAAACCAAGCACGACGATTTGCCCGCTAGGGTCGGAGGTGACGAGTTCGTGCTTTTATTGGCGCCGCGCGCCACATCGCGGGACGCCATCGTGCTTGCCGAACGCATGCTCGCGCGCATCAAGAGCACTCGGCGATTTGATGGCAAAACCGTCCGGGTCGGCGCAAGCTTCGGCGTCGCAAGCACGCTCGATGGTCTCCTGCCGCTTCATGAGCTGGTGATCGGCGCGGATTCTGCGCTCTACAACGCAAAAGATCTTGGGCGCAACCGCGTGTGCCTCTATTCACCGGAGTTACATCGCTCGGTCCTAGATCGCCGGGCGCTTGCGCGTGAGATGCGGCTCGCCATCGCCAATGAAGAGTTCGTGCCGCACTTCCAGCCACAGTTTGACGCCAAGACGCGCGAAATTGTTGGCGTCGAGACCCTCGTGCGCTGGCAATCACCTTCCCTGGGGCTTCTATACCCGGACGCGTTTATGCCAGTTGCCCAGCAGCTTTCCGTCGTCGAGGAGATCGATGCAATCATCTTTGCCAAGGCGCTGAACCAAATCAAGGCGCTGGTCGATGATGGCCTGGCGATCCCCAAAGTCTCATTCAATGTCACCGCTGAGCGGATCCAAGACGAAGCGAGCTATGCGAGCGTCTTAAACCATGTCGGTGGCCCGAAAGTCGCCTTCGAGATTCTTGAGTCCGTGCTTGTCGAAGAGCAGAGCGATGCGTTTAGGTTCAGTCTCGACCGACTGCGGGATGCTGGTATTTCAATCGAAATCGATGATTTTGGGTCTGGACATGCCTCTATCGTCGGGCTGATCCACCTTAATCCAGATGTCATGAAGATTGACCAAAGGCTTGTCATGCCCGCGCCCCATAGCGACACGGCCCGGGGACTCCTGAAACAGATCATTGGGATGGCAGAGTTGACGGGCCTTAAAGTCACGGCGGAGGGTGTCGAAACACACGAACACATACGCATTCTGACCGAGCTTGGATGTGACACGCTTCAAGGCTACGCCTTTTGTAAGGCAATGAATATCGATGGTTTGCGGAGCTACATGACTGATCGTGGATCATCGAACACGCGCCGAGCAAAGCACTGAGGATCTCGCGATCGTGCGGTTCGTCGAGACGGCAACACCACCAAGACGCCATTGGAGGAAGGCGGCATTTGGTCCGGTGAACAGAAGCTGTAGACATTGCATTGGTGTGTTTCTGTCATCTTGGAGTTCGCTCTGACCTTCTGGTGAAATGACACTTGGAACACGCAAGATCGAACCGGCTGAATGCAGGCGTTTTCTGGAGCGCTTCCTCACCCAGACGCCAAGATGCCGTGCAATTTGCCTCGGGATAGGTGCTAGCCTATGCGTTGACCACCCCGCCAGACCGCTCGCGTTACTGGCGTATCTCCGTGGAGCCGAACACGAGCAATATCCGCGACGCTTCCTTCGCGGATGCGCCCACGGTCGTAAAGTCCAGTGGCATCGGCTGGCGTCTCGGACACTGCGCGAACGGCCCGTGGAAGATCGTTCCAGACCTTTTCGAGGCGAAACACCGACGCCATAAGCAGCGAAGGAACATAATCCGACGACACAATGTCCAGAAGACCTCGCCGCGCAAGATCGATCGCCGAGACATTACCCGAATGGGAACCGCCCCGAACAAGGTTGGGCGCCCCCATGATGATCTTCATTCCCGCCTCCCGGCAGGCCTCCGCGGCTTCCACCGTGGTCGGAAACTCGGCAAGACGCATACCAAGGTCACTTGAGTGCAAGACTTGCTCGCGGGTGGTATCATCATGACTTGCAACCGTCGCTCCCAGCCGATCAGCGGCCGAGACGGCCGCCGCTTCATGCGCATTGCCAACCCTTTCGCGGCGAGTAAGCTGGCGGGCCACGTGATCCTGGAACTCGGCCTCGGTCCAGGAGTGCTTTCCCTTGTAGTAAGCCCGCAGCTTTGCCATGTCGCGGAACTGACGCTCCCCCGGCGTATGGTCCATGACACTAATCAAACGGACGCGATCGTCGGGTCCAAACTCCTCAAGCTCTTCGATCAGCGTGTCCGAACAGACCTCCGCCCTGAGATGTAACAAATGCCGTACCCGGAGGATGCCCGCGTCGCGGAGCGCCAAGATTTCGGTCGCGACACCGCGTGCATAGCGCCCATAGGAGTGAGTCTTCTTTTCATCCGATCCAACACGCAGCGCATCGAACACCGTCGTGATCCCGCAAGAAGCCAGTTCACCGTCGTGCGCGAGAATTGCGGTGTTGTGAGGTAGCGCAACCGTTGGGCGCGGCAGCAGATGACGCTCCAGATTATCGGTGTGTAGTTCTACGAGCCCAGGAACCAGAAAATCGCCATCAAGATCGACGGCGCCAGCGGGAACCTCACTGCACTCGGCAATCTCCTGAATCCGGCCGCCCTCGATATGGAGAGATCCAGTGACCACTCGGTCAGTCAGCACGAGCCGTGCATTGGCCAGACATATTGCGCCCGAAGGAGACATATCGGGATGTTCAATCGACTGTTCAGTTCGTAAGCCTTCGGTCATGAACTCAGGGTTCCAGAGATACGCAGTATATTACCTCCCGGAGGACGCGCGTTTGGTGCGCTTTGGTTCGGCTTGGCTGGGTTGGGACATTGAAAGTGGCGCTATGGTCGAGCAACCGGTTGTCAAAGGAGCCGACATCCAAGCGGCCACGGTCACGCCGCGCAGGTACGGCTTTCACGGAACGCTTAAACCTCCGTTTCGGCTGTCTAAAGACAGGACCGCCGCCGAATTGGAGGCCGCAGTCGCGAGTTTCGCCGCGCTCAGGTCTCCGGTCGCTGTCGCGGGCCTCGAGTTGGACAACCTGGGCCAGTTCCTCGCGCTTGTTCCTACGGGAGAGACATCCTGTCTCTCTGGACTCGCCTTTGAGGCGGTACGTGTATTGGACGACTTCCGGGCACCAGCGTTCGCCTCCGAATTGCAGCGTCGGCGTGCGCGGGGCTTGACCCCGCAGGAGGATGAAATGCTCCGCACATGGGGCTATCCTTATGTGGGGCCCGAGTTCAGATTTCACCTTACGCTCTCGGGCAGGAGCGATCCTGACACTCTTCTGGCGCTGAAGCGGACCGCGACCCGCCTGTTGCCACCTCTGCCTCAGCCCTATCCGATTGCCTCGATTTCGCTGGTGGGCGAGCGCGGGGACGGCAATTTCCAATTGATCCAACGCTATGACCTCACCGGATGAAATAGACGCAGAACATTGGTGACGGTGTCTTCC
Source organism: Pseudomonadota bacterium (assembly GCA_039027595.1). Classification (GTDB taxonomy): domain Bacteria; phylum Pseudomonadota; class Alphaproteobacteria; order Rhodobacterales; family Rhodobacteraceae; genus Ovoidimarina. Next base: position 4,271 of record JBCCKB010000140.1, read on the forward strand.
AATGCTCCGTCATTCGCGACATCGAAGACGCAAACATCTTTGGGAAGCGACATCTCTGCACGGGCGAGTCGACGCGAAATGTCCAGTTGCGTTTCTCGCCCGCGTCCGCTGAGCCGAGCCGCCAGCGTCTCGGGCTTTGCGGTGAGGTGGAGCGTGACAAACCCCGTGAACAATGCCGCGGCTTGCGGAAGCACGCGCCGCGACAGATTTGCGAGAATTGTCTCACCATCGGTCACCCGCTCTGCCACGTTCCGGGGGATGCCATAAGCAAGACCATGGGCCCGCCAGTGAAGACAAAAGGCGTCCTTCGCAACAAGACGCCCGAACGATGCCTCGCTGACGGCCTGGAAGTCTTCCCCATCCAAGTCTCGCGGCCGGGTAATGACGCGACGCGCGAGGTGCACCTCTGGCCATGCCGCTGCGAGCGCGCCCATAACTGTATCTTTGCCGACACCTGACGCACCGACGACACCAATTAGTCGGCCGGTCATGACGCATTCCCAGCTGTGATGGCCCGGACACCAATATCGCAAGAAGGCAAAAGCTCAAGACATTCAGATTTCTGAACCAGAACGACACTTCCATCACTACTGGCGCTGGGCTTTTCGGGCGAACTCGATACCCGACCTCGATCAAACCCATGGAAGCAGCCAAGAGCAGGCAACCAAGATCCGTTTGCAAGGGTACGTTCGCAAGCGCCTGCATCTGAAGACGTCTGCGGGACAACAGCGCCACTTGAATGACCAATCATCGTGCTTGATCTTGTGGTCAATCCTTGAGATGTGCTCGCAGCCCCGCGCGCGTCGCATGATCCATGATAGATGACTCCCAAAGGTCTCGGTGGAGAACCGTCTTTATGCGTGAATGCCCGCGTTCGCGCCATGGAGCATCGGTAACACGCTTTGGGTCCTAGGCACGAGAAGGAACGCTGAAGAACCTTCGCAAAATCTCTCATTTTCTTGAGGTCACACGGGACGGTGGCCTCAAGGCATTCAGACCGCGCGGGTCCGCTACCGGGAGATGCGGAAGAAGCGTCCACGCCCCCGCGAGAGACTGTTTATCTGTAGCAGGCGTTGCTTTTTGTATCCCGGTCACGAGCCGCCGTCGAAAGCCCGTTTCTGTCCGACCCAACTGGTCGGACCGCATTGAACAGGTACCCTCCGAAGTGAACGAGGCTACTTCGAGGTCTCGTTCGCCATGGTCGTGCGGCGCGACCGTGTAACGTCGGCGCCGTGCTGATTGGTAAGGAGCTCCACTCGCTCGCGCAGCCGGAGCCCTCCGCATCCCGGGCGCCAGAAAGTGAGGGGCGTGCAGCTTATCGCGGACGCTATTCCCGACGGAGCCATGACAGCAGGCTCCATCCAGACCCCCTCCAGCTCTTCGGCACTCGATTGCGCGCCAGCCAATGCAATTGCTATTGGCACAAGAACCCTAGAAACGCCCTTCATCCAGAATACCCTTTCCACCAGTCACAGCACTGCATCGTGGTTACGATTTTCGACGCGAACGCCACCGTCCGCTTCTGTTCGCTCGTTCACCAGGCAGTGGTTAGCCCGATGCGTTGGCGAAACAATAGCGATCCTGGGGCAGTATTCTGCGATCTAGGTCACATAATGGCGGCTAAGGGATCTATGTTGCGCAATCGCAACATATCTGTTGCAAAAACTTGGTTCAAATAGTGAAGGCGCCAGCCTGCGCCTTCACTTAAGGCTGCGCTATGACACGTCAGGCAAGGTCAAACCGGTCAGCCTGCATGACCTTCGTCCAGGCGGCCACAAAATCCGCAATGAACTTCTCACGCGCGTCGTCTTGACCATAGACCTCTGCAATCGCCCGAAGTTGCGAGTTCGAACCGAATACAAGATCGACGCGGCTAGCCGTCCATTTCAGCTGCCCGGTGGCGCGATCGCGTCCTTCGAACTCGGTTTCGGCCGCTGAGCTGGCAGTCCAGACGACCCCCATATCGAGCAGGTTCACGAAGAAGTCGTTCGAAAGAGTGCCAACGCGATCCGTAAACACGCCGTGTGCCGCACCGCCGTGGTTCGCGCCAAGAACCCTCAACCCGCCAACCAGGGCCGTCATTTCGGGCGCTGTGAGCGTCAGAAGCTGGGCTTTGTCGACCAGCAACTCCTCGGCCGAAAAGGTATAGTCTCCCTTCAAGTAGTTCCGGAAGCCATCGGCAATCGGCTCAAGAACGTCAAATGATGCCGCGTCGGTCTGATCATCTCTCGCATCCGTACGCCCCGAGGCAAATGGCACCTCTATGGCGACACCGGCGTCCATCGCCGCCTTCTCCACCGCCGCACTGCCACCCAAGACGATAAGGTCCGCCAAGGAAACCTGCGCCCCGCCCTTCGCATTGAAGGCGGTTTTAATTCCAGAAAGCACGCCGAGTGACCTGGAGAGACCGTCGGGCTCGTTCACCTCCCAGTCTTTCTGTGGGGCAAGCCGGACGCGCGCTCCGTTCGCCCCACCCCGCTTGTCCGAGCCTCGGAACGTGGACGCCGAAGCCCAGGCTGTTTTTACGAGGTCGGACACCGAAAGCTCTGATGCCAGCAGCTCTGCCTTAAGGGACGTGATATCGCTCTCTGCAAGAGCAACGCCCTCATTCGCTGGAACCGGATCCTGCCAGATCAGGTCCTCCGACGGCACATCCGCGCCGAGGTAGCGCACCTTGGGCCCCATGTCGCGGTGAGTTAGCTTGAACCATGCGCGGGAGAAAGCGTCGGCGAACTCGTCGGGGTTCTTGTGGAAATTCTCCGAAATCGGCCTGTAGATCGGGTCCTCTCTCATGGCCATGTCGGCGGTCGTCATCATGATCGGAACGCGCTTATTCGACCCATCGACCTCGGGCGCGTGGTCACTTTCGGCCAGATCTTTGGCATGCCAGATCCAGGCGCCTGCCGGGCTCTTCGTAAGCTCCCAATCGTAGCCAAGAAGAACGTCGAAATAGCCCATATCCCAGGATGTTGGCTTTGCTGTCCAGGCCCCTTCGATGCCCGACGTGATCGTATCAACTCCCTTGCCGGACTTGTAGCTGGAGAGCCAGCCAAGGCCTTGGGCAGCGATCGGAGCGCCTTCGGGCTCTGGTCCAACATGGGCCTCGTCCCCTGCACCATGTGCTTTTCCGAAGGTGTGCCCTCCAGCGGTCAGAGCAACCGTCTCATAGTCGTTCATAGCCATTCGGGCGAATGTCTCGCGAATGTCGCGCCCCGACGCAATCGGGTCGGGCTGCCCGTCCGGACCTTGGGGATTGACGTAGATGAGGCCCATCTGAACCGCCGCGAGAGGGTTTTCGAGGTCGCGCTCGCCGGTATAGCGACTATTCGCGCCGCCGCTTACGGCCAACCACTCGTCTTCGGCGCCCCAATATATGTCTTCTTCGGGTTCCCATATGTCGGCACGCCCACCGCCAAACCCAAAGACTGGGCCGCCCATGGACTCGATGGCCACATTGCCCGTCAGCACGAGCAGATCCGCCCAAGAGATTTTGTTGCCGTATTTCTGTTTGATGGGCCAAAGAAGTCGGCGCGCCTTATCGAGGTTGCCGTTGTCAGGCCAGGAGTTCAGCGGCGCGAACCGTTGCGAACCGGCGCCAGCGCCCCCGCGCCCGTCACCTGTTCGATACGTACCGGCGGCGTGCCAAGCCATGCGGATGAAAAAGGGACCATAGTGGCCATAATCCGCGGGCCACCACTCTTGGCTGTCAGTCATCAGAGCCGTCAAATCGGCCTTAAGCGCCTCCATATCCAGGGAACGAAATTCCTCGGCGTAGCTGAACGATCCGCCCATCGGGTCGCATGCCGGAGCGTTCTGATGCAGAATCTTGAGATTGAGTTGGTTCGGCCACCAATCGCGGTTCGAGCGGACCCCGAAGGTTGCATGCATAACCGGGCACTTGCCTGGTTTCTGGAGATCGTTTCCGTCCATCATTTCCTCTGCTGCTGGCTGGAACCCCAGGCGAGCATGCCCACGGTTCATTCCGCTAACCCGCGCCGCGCTGCGCCCGAGAGGCACCCACGACTAGAACGATTCTAATATTGCTAGCCCTTCTTAGCACCCGACATCGATTAGGATAAGTTGTATTTTCTGATGGCTAATATAATTTGCGCTTATGAAAAACCTGACGCTCAAGCAGCTCCGGTATGTCGACGCGCTGTC
>JBCCKB010000141.1:0-8418 GCA_039027595.1 Pseudomonadota bacterium
TTGACTCCAAACTAGCCAAAAGAGAAATAGGACCATATGGTATAGATTTCAAGTTCATTTGGCCTGTATCTCCTTGCTTTACCAACGAGCGCTTCCACGTGGTGTTTGGCAAATGGGAGACAGACATCGAACGCCCGCGTGAGCCCATCCTGGGCACGACCTCTCGCTGGACGCAAACTGATCGGAAAGCTTAGCCCCGTGGACAGCAGACGACCTTGGAGCCTCCTCTGAGAGGACCCCAACAACCGAGGGTCTTTACCGCTGTGCTCCTCTTGTTCCGCCCACCTGCCTATTTGGGAGATGTCGAAGCACCTTTGAGTCGTGATTGCTTCGCTAGGGTGCGCCGCCAAACTGTTGCGAGTATCATCAGGAGTGTATCGGCGCGCAGAGGCAATTTACCCGAGCGCCGTGTTGGGTCGACAATGCATTGACGACTTTCAGGGATGTTTGGACCAGAAATGGCCCTCTAATGCGGGACAACCCAAGCAACAAGGCCCAATGCTCCTCTGACTGCCCTTGACCCACGTAGCCGCCGAGTTGCGCTAGAGGCCTTCGCTCGTCTTGTGGAGGCTCGAAAGCGGCTACTGGCAAATTGCGCGTTGGCCGCAGCCGGACCGACGAACTCTGGGCCTAGTGAATTCGGAGACGACGGGTAATTGGGTTTGGCGGAAGAGTGCTATCCGGGCCACCCCTCCCGTTTCAACGCGAGGTTCAGGCGATCAATCCATTGCAGGCCAGGCACACCACGCCTCCAGATCGGCGAAGAGGAAACCGGTTCCGGACGAGCGCCAAAAAAGACATCCACCGGATTGATGCAGCTAGGTTGTATCACCGACCCTGAGTTTCGCTGGCAGCTCAATTTTTCGGATGTTGCCCGTCTCCTCTGGTTGCAACAGCCATAACGCGGCCGCTTTCCCGATGTCGAAGCGGGGCGTTACTGTTGTGGTCATCAACCGGGGCAATGCCGAGAGAAAGCCAAGACCATTGAACCCCGCGAGGGCAACATCGTCTGGCATATCAAGACCTTCGGACAGACAATGCATCATTCCACCGGCAGCCAAGTCATCGTTGGCATAGTATATCGCCCGTGGTGGATCAGGCCTGTTCAGGATGTCATGGGTGATGATGCGGCCGACTTCCATGGAGGAGGCGCCCTCGGTGGATTGTTTTGCCACCAGCCGCGCACCGGCGTCCAAAATCACCTTCAAAAAGGCCTCGAAGCGTTTCGTGGCACGGACGTCCAAGCCTCCTTGGCTGCCGATATAGGCGAACGTTCGGTACCCGCGCTCGATCAGATGCTGTGCCATCTCGGCACCCGCCGTGACGTGCGAGAACCCAAAACAAGCGGAGATTGGATCACCATCGATATCCATGATTTCCGCGACACGTACCTCCGTCTGTGCAACGATCTTCCTCAGGGAGCGGCTATGTTCGAGGCCCGGGAGGATCAGACCCCGGGGCCGCCATGAGAGAAGGTCGAACACGAGATCCTCTTCGGTGTCGATAGAGTACTCCGAGACACCAAAAACTGGTCGCAGGCCGCTTTCATGGAGCGCTTCATTAATTCCCGAAAGCACCTCGGTGAAAACACGGTTTTGCATCGTCGGCACAACAACCCCAACGATTGGGTTGTCGTATGTGGCGTTGCCTCCTGCCAATCTGTTGTGCACATACCCAATCTCCCGGGCGGCCTTCATTACGCCGTTTCTGACGTCATTTGAGATGTAGCCAGTGCCACGCATCACCCGCGACACTGTCATCTGACTGACCCCCGCGACCCGTGCCACATCGTGCATCGTGGGCTGGTACTTTTCTCTGCTCGCAGCGCGTCGCCTGACCATTCTCGCCAATCTTCCCAAGTCGATACTTGACGAATGTTTACGTAAACACTTATGACTGATGCAATGTGTTTACGTAAACACGTGAGATGAAGACGAGAACGAATGTGGTCGGCTGCGCCGACAGGGAGGATCTATGAAGAAACTGCTTTTGAGCGCGGCGTTGGCCGTGGGGTCGGCTGGCACGGCTTTTGCAGACACGTACCGCCCGGAGTGTTTTGCCCCGGCACCCGACACTCCGACGATTTCGTATGATGCGAAAGACGGCCCCTATAAACTGGCATTCGTGAACGGCTTCGCCGGAAACGATTGGCGCATTCAAGCGATTCAGTCTGCCAAAGCATGGGCAGCGCGCCCCGAGAACGCAGGCAAAATTGATGAATTCACCGTGGTCTCCGTGGGTAACGACAGCGCGGCGCAAATCGCGGCCATCGATAACTTCATTGCCGCCGGCTATGACGCCGTCACCTTTATCGCGGTGAACCCAACGGCCTTCGAGCCGGTCATACGGCGCGCGGAACGTGCGGGAACGATTCTCGTACCGTTCGACAACGTGCTCGACACAGACAAGGTCGTGCAGGTTAACGAGAGCCAGCTCGACCTCGGTGCGCTCAAGGCACAAACGGTGATGGACATTCTTGGGGGCGACGCTGAGAAAATCCTCATGGTAAACGGCCTCCCGGGCAATGCGACCGACCGAGATCGGCGCCTCGGCATGATGAGCGTCTTGGAACAGGTTGAGGGCCTTGAGATTGTCGAGGTCGTTGGAAACTGGGACACCGGCACGAGCCAAAAGGTTGTCGCCGACGCATTGGCCACCCACGGGGAGTTTGACGCGGTCGTCTCCCAGCACGGGTCTGCTGGTTCGATCAATGCCATGCAGGCTGCTGGTCACCCGATCGTGCCCATGGGCGTCGATGGCGAGAACGGAGTTCGCATGCTGATGAGCGATCTAGGGATCCCCGGCGTGTCGGCCAGCCAGGCCCCTGCCATGTCGGCGATTGCGCTGGAGGCCGCGGTCGCGCTGCTGGAAGGCAATTCGTTGCCGCAGACGATTTTTCTTCCGATACCTCAAGTGACGTCGGAAGAGCTCGAAGCGGGTGTGAACTATTTTCCGGACCTACCCAAGAGCTTCAACACTGGCACTGGCTACGCTGAGTGTTTTGCTCCCTTCACTCCGGAGGAACTCCTGGGGCAATCGCCAGACAACACTTAAGGCCGATTGACCCCCTTCGGCGGCGCGAGACACGCGTCGCCGTCAACTCTACAGTGACAAAAATGCTCTACAGGACGACCCCTCTACTGGAGATGCGTGATATCGCCATGCACTTCGGGCCGACCAAGGCGCTCGATGGAGTAGATTTTGCTTGCAATCCCGGGGAGGTTCACGCGGTTCTCGGTGAGAACGGTGCGGGCAAGTCCACTCTGATGAAGCTGATTTCCGGCGTCCTCACCCCCACGAGCGGTACGTTGCGCGTAGACGGCGAGCCCGTGTCGCTTGGCAATCCAAAGGCTGCGCTAAACCTCGGTCTTGTCTGCGTATTTCAGGAGCTTTCACTTGTCCCTGACCTCACGGTGCGCGAAAACCTTTTGCTTGGCGCCCCAGGCGCAGGGTTGGGCTGGCTGCGAGGGCAAGGCCTGGCCAAAGCGCGGGACGTACTCAGCCGGATCGGTGGCGAAGAGATCGGCATGGGCGCTCGCGTGGCCGATCTGACGCTGCCGCAACGCCAGCAAGTGGAAATCGCCAAAGCCATAATGAAGGCGCCTCGCCTGCTCATCCTTGACGAGGCGACATCGGCCCTGAATGCCTCAGTTGTCCAAAAGGTGTTTGACCTCGTCCGCGAGGAGCGTGACCGCGGCACCTCGGTACTGTTTATTTCCCACCGTTTTCACGAGATCGAAGCCCTCGCTGATCGTGTGTCGATCTTTCGCAATGGCCAACGTGTCGCGACATTTATGAACGGCGACCACGGCTACGGCGAGATTATCGACATGATGGTGGGTAACAAAATCGACGAGATCTTCCCGGAAAAGCCCCCCGTTCTGAACGACGCGGACGTTGTTCTGAAGGTGGATAACTTCTCCTGGGAGGGGATGGTCAAGGACGTGAGCCTGAGCGTGCGGCGAGGGCAGATCGTAGGCCTCGGCGGCCTTGACGGACAAGGCCAAGGCGCGTTCCTGATGGGCCTATTCGGATTGTTACGGAAGACCGAGGGCATGACGGCCATCGGAGGCACCGCTACACAGATCAATAGCCCGAAGGATGCCAAACACCAGGACGTGGGGCTGGCGTTTATCCCGGAGGATAGAAAGACCGAAGGCCTGATTTTGGATCAGAGCATCCAGGAGAACCTCGAGCTGGCAGCACTCGGTCGGTCCGATCTCGACGCGAGCGAGCCCGCGCTTTACGCGGGATCTCTTGATCAGTTGGCCCTCACACATGGCGGCCTTGACTTGGCGGTCTCGTCGCTGTCAGGCGGCAACCAACAGAAGGTTGTTTTGGCAAAATGGCTCGCGCTCAAACCCCGGTGCCTCCTATTGGCCGACCCAACGCGCGGTATCGACGTCAAGACCAAGACACAGATTTACAAGATCCTACGGCAGCTGGCCGAGCAGGGCACCGCGATCGTACTCTTGAGCACCGATTACGAGGAGCTGATCCAGCTCTGCGATGAGACCCATGTCTTCTTCGATGGCGCAATTGTCGCCTCGCTCAGCGGTGAGGAGCTGACCCCCCAAAACATCATCGCCTCGGCGTTAAATGTGGGTTCCGAGCCGGCGACCGGGCATGCTTGACTACATGCGCTCCAACCGGCGCGAGGTTATCGCGGGCGTTGTTCTTGTTGTGCTTTTGGCCGCGTATCTGGGCACTCACCCGCGCGGGGCCTCAACCTATGTGCTGACTGTATGGGCGAACCAATGTCTGATCCTCGGCCTCGCCGCCTGCGCACAATTCTTTGCTGTTGTGGTGCGCGGAATTGACTTGTCCGTCGGCGCAGTGATGGCCCTCACGAATTGCATCGCATCCTATGTCCTTGACGGCTCCGCAGTCGGGATTGCTTTCGGTCTTGTCGCCGTCGTGGGCGCAGGAGCCCTTTGCGGGCTCTTGAATGGGCTGATTGTTGTCTTCGGACGCATCCAGCCGATCGTTGTGACACTGGCCACGGCGTCGATCTTTGTGGGCTTTGCGCTCTTGCTGAGGCCGACACCGGGCGGAGCCGTAAATTATGATCTCGCCGATGCCATGACCCTGGACCTCTTCGGCGTTCCCACCGCGCTCATCCTGACCGCTATCACCGTTGCGGGCTTCTGGTTGCCCTTTCGCCGCACCGGGCTCGGCCTTGGCCTCTATGCGCTTGGCTCATCCGAACAAGCCGCGTTCCAATCCGGTATCGACACGCGCTTGATGCGTCTGGCGGCGTTTACGCTTGCAGGTCTCTTCGGTGGCCTCGCCGGGCTCTTTTACAGCTTCATCACCACCACTGGGGACGCGGGCATCGCTGCTGGGTTCACGCTGAATTCCATCGCCGCCGTCGTGCTGGGCGGTGTCCTTTTGCGCGGCGGGGTGGGGTCGCTTGTGGGTGCGCTTGCTGGGGCATTCATCCTCAAGACGATAGCGTCGCTCATGTTTTTCTCAGGGATTCCATCCCTTGCGCAGCCGCTCTTCGAGGGGCTTATTCTGGCGGCGGCCATCGCAATTGGCGGCGCGGACGTCTTGCGGGCACGCAAAAAGCTGGAGGTCTTTGCCTAGTGCTACGCCAGCTTTCGATCGACAGCCTAATGCCCTATTTCGGCGTTGTGGTGCTGATCATTGCGGGTAGCTTTTTCTTTCCACAGATCCTGAGCGCAGACTATCTCACCCAGCAGCTACAGATAGCGGCCTTCCTCGGCCTTTTGGCGACGGGCGCGACCATCGTAATTCTGCTTGGTCATATTGACCTTTCGGTGCCATGGATCCTCACCGGCGCCGCCATCCTTTCAACGGCAATGGTGGGGTCAGATCACCCATTGCTCGGTGTCTTGGCCGTACCAGCGGCCTTGGCCTTCGGTGCGGTGATTGGCATTATCAATGGCCTCGGCGTCGCCATCCTGCGCATCCCCTCGATGGTCTGGACATTGGCGGTGAATTCCATGCTCTTGGGCGTTGCCGTCCTGAACACCGGTGGCTTCAACCCCAAAGGTGAATCGAGCGCCCTCATGGTGGCCATGGCCTCTGGAGACCTTCTGGGCGTGCCGATTAGCTTCCTCATCTGGATCGCCATCTCGCTGGCCCTGGCCTATTTCCTCGTTCGCACGCCGTTTGGTCGCTATCTTCAGTCTATCGGCTTCAACGAGAAAGCCACATTCCTATCAGGGGTCTCCACCCCTTCCGTGGTGGTCACCGCGTTTGCGATTGCCGGGATGTGCTCGGCCCTGGGTGGCGTGATGCTCGCGGGCTATGCCAACCAGGCCTACCAGAGCATGGGCGATCCCTTCCTGTTGCCCACAATCGCGGCGGTGGTGGTGGGCGGCACCTCGATCCTTGGCGGGCGTGGCGGTCTGTTTGGAACCATTGGAGGGGCACTCTTCATCACGCTGCTGACGTCGATTTTGTCGGTCATGCAGATTGAGGACGCCTGGCGGAGCATTACGTTTGGCATCATCATACTGGCGATGCTTCTCTTTCAAACACTGCGCATGAGAGGACGCCGATGACAGTGCCTCGCTTCATTACGGTTGATCCAAAATTCGAGACATTTCTGGATACCTCCGCCGCTCCAGAGCTGATCGCCCACGGCTTTACGTGGACCGAAGGCCCGGTTTGGCTCAACGGAGGGCTTTACTTCAACGACATCCCGAACAAGCGGATGATGCGTTGGACCGAAGCGACGGGTGCGGAAGTCGTGCTTGAAAACAGCGAGTTCGCCAATGGCAACACGCTCGATCTCGACGACCATATGGTTTCCTGTGAGCACGGTGGGCGTCGGGTGATCCGGCGCACGGACCCCCATGACGCCGGGGCGGTCGAGGTCATTGCGGATAGCTTCCAAGGCAAGCGGCTCAACTCTCCAAATGACGTGGTCGTGCGTTCTGACGGGTCGATCTGGTTCACAGATCCGCCATACGGCATCAATTCAGATGTCGAAGGATATCCGGCCGAAAGCGAGATCGGCGGCTGTTATGTCTTTTGTGCGACCCCTGATGGGAACCTGCATGCAGTGGCAACGGATTTCGAGAAACCAAATGGTCTCGCGTTCTCGCCCGACGAAAAAAGACTGTATGTGGCAGATTCCGGCGCAATCAAGGGCGCCAGCTTTCCTGGCATCGACTATGATCTGCCGCACCATATCCGCGTCTTCGATGTGGATGGGGTAAGCCTCGGGAAGTCCCGCGTTTTCGCTGTTATAGCTCCCGGCGTGCCGGACGGTCTGCGCGTGGATCACGAGGGATACGTTTGGACCTCGGCACTCGACGGCGTCCATTGCCTGTCACCCGAAGGCGCATTGATGGGTAAGATCTGGCTGCCGCAACAGACGTCAAACCTCTGTTTTGGCGGGAGTGACGGCCGAGAGATGTTTGTGACTTCGTCCGACAAGGTCTACCGAATTCAAAGCTCGCGACGCGATGCCGCCCACCTCAATCGCAACCGCGAAAGGACTGCCTAATGACGATGAACGTTGCTGTCTTCGGCCTTGGGTCCATGGGGCTCGGAATGGCACGTTCTTGTCTGCGCGCGGGGTTGAACGTTCATGGTTTTGACGTTGATCCAGGCCGAACGGCGGCGTTTCTCGGTGAAGGAGGGAAGACGGGCACTATTGCCGATCTCGGTCCACGGCTGAATGCGGTGGTCGTCGTTGTTTTGAACGATGAACAGGTGGAGAGCGTTCTTTTTGGCGAGGAAGGGATCGTCGCGCATATGTGCGAAGGAAGCTTAGTGATGGCATGCGCCACGGTGCCGCCGGACTTTGCCAGAGCGATGGAGCAACGTTGCGCGGAAAGTGGGGTATTTTTCCTAGACGCGCCGATCTCGGGCGGTTCCGTAAAGGCCGAACAAGGCGCACTTGGCATCATGGCTTCAGGCAGCGAGGAGGCGTTCTTGGCCGCTGGGCCGATCCTCGAGGCGACGGCTGAGACGGTGTTTCGTTTGGGAGACGCTGCTGGAGCTGGCTCTGCCATGAAGGCGGTAAATCAGCTTTTGGCAGGCGTGCACATTGCGACCATGGCCGAGGCCATCACCTTCGGCATGACCCAGGGTATTGGCCCGGAGACATTCGTTGAGGTCATTACCAAATGCGCGGGAAGCTCTTGGATGCTAGAGAACCGTGCCCCCCATGTGGTCTCCGGCGACTACACGCCCCACAGCCAGGTCAATATCTGGCCGAAGGACCTCGGCATTGTGCTAGAGACCGCACGGGCGGCGGGGTTTCACGCGCCGATCACCGAAGTCGCGCTCGCGCAATACAAGCTCGCGGTGGAAATGGGCCTCGGACGCGAGGATGATGCCGCCGTCACGAAGGTTTATGCCAAGGACGCGGGGCTCGCGCTCCCCGACCTCAAGTCATGAAACTCGGCTGTATCGGTGACGACTTCACCGGCTCAA
>JBCCKB010000142.1:0-8401 GCA_039027595.1 Pseudomonadota bacterium
CTGGTAGCCGCGTTTCAGGCCGTCGTTCAGGGTCTCGGTGACCTGCATCTTCGTCCTCGTTTCTTGGAGCCGCATGCCGGATGTGCGCCGCCGTCCGGAAAATCAGCCGCTCTTCTAGGGTCAAGCCCTTCGCGGCGCAAGACGAAACCCAACCTGGCCCCGCTCTAACGCGCTCTGTCACGGCCCATGCGTGCCGCGCCTGGCCCGGCCACCGACAGGCATTCCGCTTCAGGGGGCCAACAGCGTGGACCTGGCAGCCGCCGGGGCGGCAACTCGATGTAGTTGACCACTGGGTTAAGTTTATTGGTCTTTCGACGCCAAGCCCCCGCTTCGCGCCAAGACAGCCGCACCAACAACGTTCTACGGCGTATCGGGGGTGTCGCGCCTGTCACCCCTGGAAGCTCTCCGAGGCGCCGGGCCCTCGGGTTGGCATAGTCAGCGACCGAGCCGGATCGCCCTCAACGTGGCTCTCGGTCCGCGGTCTGGGACCACTCCGTGTTGCCCGCCGCGAAAAGTCGCGCGCATGCGTTTTAGCTGTAGGTCGCGTTGGCCAGACGGACGCGGCTACGAAATCCTGTCTCCGCGTCCTGGTACATGCCGAGTTCCAAGACGCCCTTCGTGACGATCTCCACATTCGACGGAACCACTTCGACCACGCGCTTGGTGTAGACCGCGAGAAAATCGTCTGGCCATTCGGCAAAAATCGCACAGAACGGGCAATCGGCGACCGGGGCTTTTGTCAGAACGAAGAAATTCTCCTCCGCTTTCAACAGCGGCGCCATGAAGCCCGACACGGAAATGCGCTTGCCCTCGAGGTCTCGGGCGAGATCCGAAAAGCTCAGGTCGTCGTTATAAAGGTCGCGCACGCTGACGGAGGTTGACCGGATGGAGGCGGGCAATATCAGCGCGAAGGCGGCTCCCAATGCCAGAAAGTGTCTGCGGTCCATGGCGCGTCTTTCGGTTCCGGTGCCAAGCGTAGCAGACTGAGCCCGAACGTGGGAAGCTCGAGCCCCACAAAAATGCCCACCGTGGCGCCTTGGCGATGCCTAGAAGGCGTGCTCGGGCGCAGTCTTGTGGTTCACGTGAGCGTGGCGATGGGCCCGCTTGGTCGCAGGCGCCCCGCCGCGATCACACTCAGGCCCAGCATCAGCGCGGCGGTCCCGAGGCAGGCCGCAAGACCGCCCCATTGGAAAGTGAGACCCGAAAGCAGTGTTCCCGCGAGCCGCCCCGCGGCGTTTGCGGTGTAATAGAACCCGACATCCATCGTGACCCTCTCTTCCCGCGTGAAGGCGAGGATTAAGTAGGAATGCAGGGAGGAGTTTACCGCGAATATCGCTCCAAAAACCAAGAGCCCCATCACCAATGTAACCGTGAGCCACGGTGCGGGGCCACCAGCGAGCATGGACGCCCCCGCGAGCGCGGTTGGCACAAAGAGTAGGGCAAGCACCCAGGAACGCGCCGTCCCCACAAGCTCGGCCTCCGTCCGCTCGCCCGCGCGCAGCAGTCGTGGCGCCATGACCTGGACAGCGCCGTACAGGATGATCCAAATCGCCATGAACGTTCCGATCATGAAGAACGCGGCACGGTTCGAGGCCGCGCTTCCGTCGGAGAGCACCGCATAGAAGTAGATGGGAATTCCGACCACGAACCACACGTCGCGGGCACCAAAAAGGCCGATACGCGCGGCCGCCAGCCAATTGACGTTCCGTGACCCGGAAAACACGTCGCGGAACTTTGGTCCCTTGCGCCCCGTGGGCAGCCCCGGGGGCATGAAGATCAAGACCGCGGCCAGGATCACAGCGAGAACGACCGCCATCGCGAGAACCGCCCAGATGAAGCCAAGGGTCGCAAGCAGCGCCGCGCCCAGAAGAAACCCCAAACCTTTCACCGCGTTCTTCGACCCTGTCAGCACCGCGACCCAACGAAAGAGGCCATCTCCGTCCTTCGGTGCGAGGATCTTGACCGCGGATTTCGACGACATCTTCGCAAGATCCTTTGCGACGCCGCTGACACCCTGGACCGCCATCACGAAGACAACCGAAACCGTGACTGACCACGCGGGATCAAGCTGTGACAATGCCACAAGCGCGGTCACCTGCAGCCCGAGCCCGGCATAAAGCGTCGAGGTGAGCCCGTAGCGGGCCGCGATCCAACCCGCCGACAGGTTGGTCACGATGCCTGCCACTTCATAGAGAACAAAGAGATAAGCCAGTTGCACGGGTGAAAAGCCAAGCGTGTTAAAATGCAAGAGCACCAGCATGCGTAGCGCGCCATCGGTGAGCATGAACGCCCAGTAGGCCGCGGTCACTGCGACATAGGCCGTCACGGGTGTGGGTCGGGCTGGGCTAGTCACGGCGCCAGACCACCTTGGCGAATCGTCGGAATTCCGCGAGCCCCAACGCGCCACGGGCCCGGGCCTTCGATCCCGGTCTTGCCAGTCTTTCGCGAACGATGCCCATGTCCGCCTCGAGGATCTGCGTCGGCTGAAACCACTGGTTCAAAAGAACAACCACAACACGGTCGGCGTCCGCGTCCTGCTTGATCGTTCCAAGCCGTTGGCCGGGTTTGGCATCGGGCAAAAGCACCCGCCCTTTGATCTGGATCTTCTCGATCTTGCCATCCACCACTCGGGTGGCGTCGTGTCCCGGCGTCCGGGCGCCGACCAGCTCGAGTCCCAGAAGGCGCGCGGCGTGGTATTCCGCGACCTCGCCCGTGACACCAAGAGGTTTTCCGGTCAGCTCGCGATACTCGGCGGCGAGTTTGCTCACGGTGTCCAAGATCGCCATGGCCCGGGTTGAGGCCGTCATAAGGACGCCCCGACCATCTGAGCGACATCCACGAGCCGGTGTGCGTAGCCAAGCTCATTGTCGTACCAGGCATATACTTTCACCTGCGTCCCGTTCACCACCATTGTCGACGGCGCATCGATAATCGACGATCGTGTGTCGTTGACGAAATCAGCCGAGACGAGCGGGCGGTCCTCGTATCCTAGGATGCCCTTGAGCACGCCCTCCGAGGCGGTTTTGAAGAGCGCGTTCACTTCCTCGGGCGTGGTTTTGCGCGCCACTTCGAAGACGCAGTCGGTCATCGAGGCATTCAAGAGCGGAACGCGCACCGCATGGCCGTTCAGCCGACCGTCGAGCTCGGGATAGATAAGCCCGATTGCCGTTGCACTCCCGGTTGTCGTGGGAATGAGCGAATTCACCGCGGCGCGGGCCCGGCGGAGATCTTTCGCCGGGCGGTCGACAATGGTCTGCGTGTTGGTCACATCGTGGATCGTTGTGATCGACCCATGCCGGATCCCGATCCCCTCATGGATCACCTTGACAACGGGCGCGAGGCAATTGGTTGTGCAGCTCGCAGCCGTGATGACGCGGTGTCGGCTCGGTTCATAGATGTTCTGGTTTATTCCATATACGATGTTTGCCGCGTTTCCGTCCTTGACCGGGGCGGAGACCACGACTTTCTTGACCCCCGCCTCGAAATAGGGCGCAAGGTGTGTCTCGGATTTGAACGCACCGGTGCAGTCAATAACCACGTCGACACCGTCGAGCGGAAGCGCCGCTAAGTCACGCGTGCCCACAAAGGGCAAGCGGATGCCGTTGATCGTCACGCTTTGGTCATCGGAGGCAAAAGTCGCGTTCCAACGGCCGTGGACACTGTCGAACTCGAACAGGTGGGCATGCATGGCCGCGTCCCCCACCGCGTCGTTGATCCATGCGACCTCCGATCCTCTTTCGAGGAGGGGTCGGATCGCCAGCTTACCAATCCGACCAAGGCCATTCAGCGCGTAGGTTGTCACGGTGTCACCTCTGCCCGATCACGGCCAATGGCATCGATCGCGTGTTGCAGCGAAATGCGGTCGAGGGATGCAATCGGCAGGGCGGTGAAGGCGTCAATCCGGCTCTTCAGCGCGCCGTATGTCGCTCGGAAGGCCCGGTCCTTTTCGTCCTCGCTCCCTTGCGCGCCGACCGGGTCGGACACGCCCCAGTGCGCGCTGATGGGGCGACCTTTCCAGGCAGGACATTCCTCATTCGCTGCCTGGTCGCACACGGTGAGCACAACGTCCATCCGAAGGGCGCCGGGCCCTTGGTACGCGGCCAGTGTCTTGGTCCGAAGCGGCGCGATATCGATTCCCTTCTCCTCAAGGATCTTCAGCGCAAACGGGTTCACGTGTTGTCGTGGCCGCATTCCGGCCGAATAGGCGTTAATCCTTTCGCCAGCTGCGTGTCGCAAAAGTGCCTCGGCGAAGATCGATCGCGCGGAGTTCCCGGTACAGATAAAGAGCACGTTGATTTTGCCGCTAGGCTCCTCGAGCGAGTTATCTTGTTTGCGTGAAACGACAGGAGCGCAGAGGTCCGGGCGCCCACGGCAGCAATCCAGCACAAGGACGTCGATGAGCTCTCGCGCCTCCTCCATGGCAACGCAGTATCTCAGCGATGCACCCCGTCGCTCCTGGTTCACCAAGCCTGCCTGGTGGAGTGCGGCGAGATAGGCGGATAGCGTGCTTGCCTTCAGATCGAGAGCCGCCGCCAAGTCCCCGGCGGTCACGCGATCGGGATATCGCCGCATCAAAAGCGAGAACACAGCCAGTCTTTTCGGGTGGCCAAGGACGGCGAGGCGTCGTGCGAACATAATTTCCATATTTCACAAATACACGAAATACGATCTCCCACAAGGCTCCAGGGCCAGAGTGGCAAGCCAAGCCTTTAGGCATAATCGGCGTGTGATCTTGAGGTCCTGCCAGCGCACGAGACGGCGACAGCGATCCCTTTTTGGTCCGTAACCTAGATGACGTAGGCGTTCGCTGAGGTGTCGGCTGGCATCGACAACTCAGGCATCTGCGCTGTCATGTTTGGGTGGAGCCATTGCTCAGACACACGCCACGAACCTTCCTTTGGGCCGTGCCTCGTCGGGTTCTCCGCCAATTGCGTGCCGGCAAGTACAGCGCCCGGCAAGCTGTCGATCAGGCGGTGGTATGGACGCTGCTCCGCCGGGAAACATGGTTCCCTGAGTGGCATTCGATGTGCCGAACCCATCGCGGCTAACGCGAAACAAGCTGGGGCCGACTGGTCTTGGCGATTGATCCGTCCAAGATGCCGAAGAACCCCGCTTTTGGGGTGAGCAAGCCTAATGAAACTGACGACACCTCGGCGCAGCTTTTGCTCGGCCGTCAATCTGTGGGGCGTTGCCTCGGCGACTTTGCTGTGCACCGACCTGTTCGATAAGTCTCAGTGACACGTTTGTAGCGACGATTGTCCAGAACAGGGTGCGCGCTTTGCGATGTTGCCTTGGGGGTCTTCATGCTAGCTCGCGAGGTGAGCACATTTTCGGCATCAAACCGTTTCGAAAGACAAAGACACTCCAGTCTAAGAGCGGCACCTTCATGCCGTCGCGGGTGTTCGCGTCGTCTTTGTGAGTGGAACTGCGAGGGCGGTCATTCGTACTCTGAGTGAAGACACTCAGGACGCGCTCCGGGCTAGACGACGATCGATGACACAGCGTCTGACTGACGCCCGTCCGGCGAAAAGTGCGCTCCGTGATCCGACAATCCAACGTCCCGTCCAACGCTTTAGTCTTGCGGCCAATGCTGCCTGAAACGCACAAAGGTGCTGGAGCTTGATCCAGTCATAGGTGCAACTAGCTACATGCAACTCCCGAACCGGATGGGTCGAAACGCGCTTTTTGTGTGTCGCGTTGTAGTCGCCCCTTTGGCGATGACGCGAGGTCCCGATCCGATGGTGGCCAGGGGTGCATTCGCGCGAAAGGCGGGAGCGCGCCTCTCAAAACTCGTCCCAGCCCTCGTCGATGGCCTCCGCTGCTGCTCCCCCAACATTCGCGGCAGCGCGCATCTGAGGTTTCTGGGGCACGGGTTCAGGATCGCGCGCAACGTTCTGGCGAACGGTCGAAACGGCCTCACGCTTTCCGCCGTGGAAAAAGCCCACCAGCTCTCGAAGTTCCGAAGCGCGTTGCGCCAGTTCTGTCGCGGCTGCGGCGCTCTCCTCGGAAAGAGCAGCAGTGTGCTGCGTCGCCTGATCAATGTCAGAGATCGCTTGGGTCACCTCGGTGATGCCTTCTGATTGCTCCCGTGCCGCAATTGAGATGTCCCGGATTGCCTCGACCACGGAGGCGATCCCCGTTGTAATTTCTTCGAGGGATTTGCCGCTTTTCTCAACAAGCTCCGATCCGTTTACGACCTCTTGGCTACTCGTTTCAATAAGCTGATTGATTTCCTTTGCCGCCTCGGATGCCCGCTGCGCCAGGGCCCGGACCTCCGACGCCACAACGGCGAATCCGCGCCCGGCCTCTCCGGCACGCGCGGCTTCAACGCCTGCGTTGAGCGCAAGCAGGTTGGTTTGAAATGCAATGGAATCGATCACCCCAATGATCTTCCGGATTTCCGCCGAGCTATTTTCGATGCGGTTCATCGCCGAGATCGCGTCATTGACCACCGACCCGCCCTTCACCGCGTGGTCCGCCGCGGTCTGCGCAGTGTTGGTCGCGCTTTCGGCGCTCTGAGCCGAACTCTTTACGGTCGCGGTGATCTGTTCCATCGCCGCGGAGGTTTCTTCGATCGTTGCGGCTTGCCGCTCGCCCCGTGAGGAAAGGTCCTTTGCGTTTCCGGCGATCGCTTCACTGTCCTCGGCGATTGAATTGGACGTGCTCAGAATTCCCTTCACCAGATCGTCAAGCCGCTGCATCGTCTCGTTAAACGCTACCCGAAGCGTTGCGAATTCACCAGTGATGTCATCCGGCATCCGAACCGAGAGATCGCCGTGCGAAAGCGCATCCAGCCCCTTGTCGAGCTCGAGCACGGCCCTTTTCCGCGCGGTTATGTCAGTTGCGAATTTGACGACCTTGTAGGGTTTGCCCTCGGGGTCGAGGATTGGGTTATACGTTGCGTGGATCCAAACCTCGTTGCCACTTTTGTCGATGCGTTTGAATTCGCCTTCCTTGAACTGACCGCTGGCAAGGCTCGACCAAAACGCACTGTACTCGTTGCCATTCGCCTCGCTACTTTCGACAAACAGTCGGTGGTGCTTTCCTTGGATTTCTGAGAGCTGGTAGCCCATCGCGGTCAGAAAGTTCTCGTTGGCGGTTCTGATCGTTCCGTCCAGCTCGAACTCGATCGTTGCTTGAGCCTTGGAAACAGCATCGATCTGCCCACGAAAATCTGCCGCCTCGAGTTGGTTCTTCGTCGCGTCGTTCGCAAACTTGACAACCTTCGTGATCTTCCCCGACGGATCCAGGATCGGATTATAGCTGGCCCGAAGCCAGAGGGGCGCACCCCCCTTGCCAACCCGCCGAAACAACCCGGCCTTGTGCTTTCCCGCCGCCAAGTTCGACCAGAACTCCGCGTAGTCCCTGCTCGACGCTTCCTCCGACGGCACGAACATCCGATGGTGCTGGCCTTTGATCTCGTCCAGACTGTAGCCAACAGTGCGCAAGAAGTTCTCGTTGGCGGTGCGGACAGTACCGTCCAGGTCAAACTCGATCACCGCCTGGGATTTCAGGATTGCGGTAATCTGACCTTCGGCATCGGCAGCGCGGAGCTTGGACGCAGTCACGTCAGAAGCGAATTTCACGACCTTCACGGGCCGACCGGCCTCGTTCAAAATGGGGTTGTATGACGCCTCGATCCAAACCGTGTCGCCCGACTTGCTGACACGCTCGAACTCACCCTTGACGAACTGGCCTTCCCCGAGGCGCGCCCATAGATCGCGGTACTCTTGGCTTGAGGCATGTTCCGGGCGCACGAACATCCTGTGGTGCTTCCCTTTGACTTCGTCGAGATCGTAGCCCATCGCGGACAGAAAATTCTCGTTCGCGTGCAGGATCGTGCCATCGAGATTGAAGGAGATAATTGCCTGCACGCGTTCAAGCGCGGCATGGATTGCCTCACGCTCGTCGGTCTCCGCCGGTCGATGCTGCCTACTCCAGATCCCCATTCTTCGCTCCATTAAGGCTCAGCCTACCTTGGAATTGCACGAACTCGTAAAGATCAGCTTAGTGGCGCTCCAAACCCATAATGCGACCGCAGCATGCGGGCAAAGATCGTCCCGCGCGCGTCGCGTTGCCCGAGGGCCCTGTCTACCAAGGCGCCATCGGCGGTGTCACGGTGAATGCCAGCGCATTTCGGGCGTTGGGACTTCAAAAAAATGTCTATTTTTCATCGTATTGAGTGAGGATTATCCATCCGTGAGCAGCCGGCAACCCAAACCTTGCGACGGCGTGAGGTCACCTGGAAGCTTGTCATTAAGTGACCCGGCCACGCCCATGTGCCGCGTGCCACCGCAGCCGTCGAAACCACGTCTTGAAGAATGCCGATGTCGTCGGGAATTCTGCGGTTGCACCGACTTGGCATCCGGCACATGTCGCGACCTAGACCCTTTGGCTAGCC
>JBCCKB010000143.1:0-8396 GCA_039027595.1 Pseudomonadota bacterium
ATGTAAAGAACAAGCTCAGTTGGCGCATTTTGGGCCTCGGGCGTCATCGGGCCACCCGGGGCGGCGCAGATCAGAAGGCCATCTGCTTGGACCGTCATTGTTTCGGTGTCGCCTGGCCTGGACCCCTCGCTGAAGACAGCGATACCGTCGCCGCTCTCGATTTCGAAACCAGCCGTTGCGAGCGCCTTGAGAACCTGAGCCCCGGACGCCGAACCGTTTGCGAGCGTGGCGATCGTTGCGTAAGGGCGCCCGTGGCCTCGCCGCCCTAATCGGGCAGCGTCGGACACCCGGTCTGGACCAAACATCACCAATTCGCCGGGCTGTAGGCCGTCTTTGTCAAGAACGCTAACTTCGTCGCCCGCATAGATCGGGACAACACGCGAACCACCGCCGGGTACCGGATGGCGCTCTACACCATGCGGCAGAAGTGGCAGACCTGGGCTGACGATGCCTCGCCGCTCCCAAGGGTGCTCAAAAAAGGGTTTGTTCATGGTGCCGCCGTCATGCCAGCCCCAATGCGTTTTTTCGCCGCTCGGCCCAGGCCAGGATCGCCAGGTCAAAGGTAAGCGCCATAAGTGCCACGTTCAGCCCTAGCACGATGTTCTTGCCAAGTTCCGTGCCGGCAAGTGTGCGCTGGAGCTCTTGACCCAAATCCTGGGTGCCGATGAAAGCCGCGATAATTACCATGAAAAACGCGAACATGATCGCTTGGTTGAATCCCACGGCCATAGTCGGCAGCGCGAGCGGGAGCTGGACGGAGAGGAGCTTCTGACGCTTGGTCGCGCCAGACATATCGGCCGCCTCCGTCATCTCGGCCGGCACGGTGCGCAGACCTTCGATCGTATACCGGGTCAATGGTACTGTTGTGAAAATCACGATGGCGAAGACCACAGCCACATCATTCACACCGAAGAGCATGATGGCGGGGATGAGGTAGATAAAGCTCGGGAAGGTCTGTGCCGTATCGCAGGCAAGAAGGATCCGCCGTGACCAGCGCTCGGATCGGGACGCCACGATCCCAAGCGGGATCCCTGCGAACATGGATATAATGACCGCCGAGATAACGGTGTAGAGCGTGATGACGGAGCGATCCCACCACCCTGACAGCGCCACAATGCTAAAGAAGAGAGCGCCATATATCGCGGGCCGCTTTCCGCCGACCCAATAGCAGAGCGCCGTCACCATTAGGATGAAGGCAGGCGTCGGGATCCAAAGAAGCGAGTTGCGAAACGGTATGAGGATCTTCACGTTCAAGAACCACCTGAGCCACTCGGTGACGACCTTGACGTCCGGGATTGCCAGAAAACCCTTGATTGCCGCATCAATCTCGCGTCCCCGGGAGAGGGATTGACGGCGCCCGACCTCGTTGAGAATGTCGACGAACTGGGCGAGGATATAGAAGAAGACAAAGGCGCAGAGACCAACCAAGAGGTAGATGTGGCGCTGCCACCAGGGTGTGTCCCTCTCGAAGTGTTCGGGTTGCTTCACGACCCAGGCCTTTGAGAGCCGATCAAGGGTAATCGCCAAAAGAACGATGGTCACGCCAATCTCGAACGAGCGTCCGAGTTTGAAACTGCCCATCATCGCGAGGAGCTTTGCCCCAAGCCCCGGCATGCCGATAAAGGCCGTCAAGACGACCATTGCGAGGCATAGCATGATGACCTGGTTCACGCCCACAAGAAGCTCGGTCCGTGCGGCTGGGATGTAGACGCGTGTCAGCATTTGCCATCTTGTGCAGCCCGACATATGCCCCGCTTCGACCACCTCGGGGGATACCTTCTTGAGCCCCAGTGTTGTCATCAGGATCATCGGCGGGACTGCGTAGATTATGGTTGCAACAGCGCCCGCCGTTGGACCGACTTTGAAAAAGATCACGGCTGGAAGAAGATACGTGAAAAAAGGCAGGGTCTGTAGAATGCTCAGAACCGGCTTTATCGCGGTATCGACCCAGACATATTTCCAGGCCGCGATCCCCAGGAGGATACCAATCAGAAAGGCAATTGGCGCCGCGACAACGAGGACCGACATGGTTTCCATGGCATCGTCCCACTGGCCGATCAGCGCCGTCCAAACAAATGTTCCCCCTGCAAGTGCTGCAAGGCGCCAGCCTCCCAAGTAATAGCCCAGAACCGCCGCGGCGGCTGCGACCGCGGACCACGGGATCGGTCCGAGGTTCGGCCATCGGCGCTTGCCGTAGAGGAGGTTCGCTGTCGCATCGAGGAGCAACTCAAGGGGACCTTCGGCAATAAAGCGGGTCACGTAGATCAGGCCGAGGTCGTTCTGCACAAAGGCGAAGACAACATCGAGAACCTCCGCCGTTGGCGGGATCAACGCCTCGGGGAGGCGGTGGAGCCAGGGTGGCAGGACGGCGAATGCGTGGGCGAGGATGAGCACGAGAGCAGTGCCTAGCAGCGCCCAGAGCAGCCGGTCACCCCGCGCCTCGACCGGCGGAGCGCCAAGATCGGCGGCCGAGGCCAGCGCCATCAGTCGGACCCCAACAAAAGGTCGAGCGCTTCTGAGCGCCGCATAACACCCATCACCTGGCCAGCCTCGTCGGCGACCGGAATCGCATCTCGCGTTTCGTTGACCAATTGCCGCGCGAGGTTGTGAATTGTGGCGCCGCCATCAATCGGCGCTCCTTGCAGTGCCACACCGTTTGGGGGCCGAGCCAGCTCCTTCGCATGAACGACACGTGCCTTGTCGATGTCCTCGGTGAACTTGCGCACATATTCCGTCGCGGGATCCATGACGATCCGATCGGGCGTATCGCACTGCTCAACCTCGCCGTCCTTCATAATTGCGATCCGGTCCGCAAGTCTCAGGGCCTCATCAAAGTCATGGGTGATAAAAACGATGGTCTTGCCCAGCAGGTCCTGGAGTCGCACGAACTCGTCTTGCATCTCGCGGCGTATGAGTGGGTCGAGCGCCGAGAATGGCTCGTCCAAGAACCAGATATCGGGTTCGATTGCCAAGGACCGGGCAATTCCCACACGTTGCTGCTGACCGCCCGATAACTCACGCGGAAAATAGTCCTCACGTCCCTCAAGACCCACGAGCCTGATCACTTCCAGGGCGCGGTCCCGTCGCGCGTGCTTGTCTTGGCCACGCATCTCCAAAGGAAAGGCCACGTTCTCGAGCACGGTTCGGTGGGGCAAAAGGCCGAAGGACTGGAAAACCATTCCCATCTTTTGGCGGCGCAACTCGATCAGATCGCGCTCCTTCAGCGCGCCGATGTCCTGGCCCTCCACGACGATTGATCCCCCGGTAATGTCATGGAGTCGCGAGAAGCAGCGAACGAGCGTGGACTTGCCCGATCCCGAAAGCCCCATGATCACGAGCATCTCGCCCCGGCCCACCTCAATCGAAACGTCTTTGACGCCCGCAATGTAGCCGTCTGCGCGGATCTCGTCGAAGGTTCGCCCCTCAGGCATGCGCGCAAGGTACTTTTCGGGATCCGGCCCGAAGACCTTCCACACATTTCTGGCTGCAATTACAGTTGCCCTGTCGCCCATCGCACTCCTGCCTTCCGGGTAAGAGTGTTTCCCGCCCCGCATGCTCTCGCGGGACGGGCGCTTTTGTCAAATGCGTCCGGTGATTAGCTCTGACAGCTTTGCATCCACGGATCGACAATGTCGCGATTTGCAGCAAGCCACTCTTCGGCTGCCTCTTCAGGCTCCAGCTCGTCGGTATCCACAAGCTTGGCCATCTCGGCAATCTGCGGGTTGGTGAATGAGATTTCGGTCAGAACGCAATATGCGGTCGGCCACTTATCCTTCATCCCGTCCCAAGCGGCCTTTTTGAGGTAGCCCGTGGCGGGGTTGCCGCAGTCATAAAGCGCATCGGGGTTCGGACCTACGGACGGGTCCGTATCACAGCCATCTTCCCAGGCCGGAAACTCAACAAATTCACCGGGCCAAACGGCTTCCGCAAAATTCGGGGTCCAGTTGAAGACAACAATTGGCGTCTTGTCGGCTTCCGCTGCCCCAATTTCAGCCCAGAGCGCCGCGGCGGACCCCGCATTGACGACCACGAAATCCATGCCCAAGGCCTCGACGCGCTCTTGACCATGCTTCAGCCAGTCCACGGGCCCGTCTAGGTAACGTCCCTTGTCGCCGGTTTCAGCGGTGGCAAACAGGTCGGCGCACTCGTTGAGCGCTTCCCAACTTGGGAGGCCCGGGCAAGCGTCCTTGGTCCACATCGGGTACCACCAGTCCTCGCGCGTGACCGCGTCATGGTCGCCTGCATCATGGAGTCCGCCTTTGGAAAGCGCCTCGCGGAAGGATGCGCCAAAGGCGCCTTCCCACACTTCAAGCTCGAGCGCCACGTCGCCCAAACGCACCGACTCGTAGACGGCCTGGCTGTCCGTGGTGATGTATTCCACAGCGAGGCCCATCTCCTCATACATCTGGCCCACGACGTTCGACATCACAATCTGGCTCGACCAGTTGTGGATAGGAATGACGATCGGATCGTCGCTGTCGGCGGCAAAACTTGCCGCCGGAACGGTCAGCGCGGTCGCAAGCATCAGGCTGGCTAGTGTCTTCATTTTCAGACTCCCTGTCTGTTGGTTTCGTCTCGGCAGGTTGATCCCCGCCTTATGGGTTAAGACTGCAGATAGGATTCAAGGCTGTCATCCAGCGCGTCGACCCAAGGGGTGTGATGCGCCGGTGCCTTCGTTCCGGTCATGGGGCTGGTGTAGCCATGGTCTCGGAAGCCCATGATGCCTTTCTTCTTGTGCTTCTTCCATTCGTAGAAGGCCTGGTTTGCGGCCTCGATATCGAAGGATGGGTAGTCCGTCTCGGCGATCAGCTCACCCGTGTACGCGCCCTGATACGCGATGCAGGCGTAGTCATCGGCAAGGTCGTCCTCATCGGCCTGGCGCGCCTTCCAGTCGGCCTCCATTGCCGCCGCATCGGGAAGCTCAATCTTGCCAAGGATCACATCGCGCACCCACCAGGCTTGCGCGTCGAACATGTTGAACGTGTACCACTGGTCCTGCATGCCGAGGTAGAAGAGGTCGGGATTGCCGGTATAGACAACGCCCTTGTACAAATCGCTCGCCGCGAGCCGGTTTGCCGTCTTGAGCCTAAGATCGTCGGGCAGGAACGGGAAATGATGCTTGTAGCCCGTACACAGAATGATCGCGTCGACCTCCTTGGACGACCCGTCGGCAAAGTGCGCGGTCTTTCCCGCTACTTTCTCAAGCCGCGGAACCTCTTGCCAATTGTCTGGCCAGTCAAATCCCATGGGCGCCGTGCGATGCGCAACGGTCACCGATTTGCAACCGTATTTCCAGCACTGCGAACCGATATCCTCGGCTGAGTACGACGTGCCTAAAATCAGGATATCCTTGCCTTCGAACTCCCGCGCGTCCCGGAAGTCATGCGCATGCAGGATACGGCCATTGAAGCCTGAGAACCCAGGGTAGTCTGGTACGTTGGGAAATGAAAAATGCCCCGACGCCACGATCACGTTGTCAAAGACCGAGCGCTCCTCAGTGTCTGTCTCGCCGTCGCGCGCGGTGACTTCAAAACCGCCATTGACCACGCGTACATCGCGCACCACGGTGTTGAACTTAATGTATTTCCTAACACCCGCCTTCTTCACCCTGCCTTCGATATAATCAAACAGAACCGCGCGCGGGGGATAGCTGGCGATGGGTTTGCCGAAATGCTCCTCAAAGGTGTAGTCGGCGAACTCGAGGCCCTCCTTGGGACCATTCGACCACAGGTAGCGGTACATCGAGCCATGGCACGGATTGCAATGCTCATCGACGCCGGTTCTCCAGGAGTAAAGCCAGAGGCCACCCCAATCTGGCTGCTTCTCGTAAGCAACGATTTCCGGGATTTCGGCCCCCTGCTCGGCCGCCGACTGAAAGGCCCGGAGCTGGGCAAGCCCCGATGGTCCGGCGCCAATAATGCAGATCCTCTTGGTCAAGTTACTTTCTCCCCGATTGTTCCGTCACCGGTGGAACCGGCCCCTTCCCCATACGCGCGGGGCGAAACCCACCGATCCCTATCCGAACGCGGGATCCGAGCTGCTCTCCGCCCAATCCGGCTCGAAGCCCAAAACTTCCGTGTCCGGCGGCAGCGCCGGATTAAAGAGCTTGTTATGCGCCATGGTGGACCGATGCAGCGGGTTCTTCGGCACAAGCCGCCAAACACGACAACTCAAGTCAAAGGACTGCGAAAAAGCGTCGAAGCTCAGTCGCACCCGGCCCGCATCTCGGATCCTCGACGCACCGGGTGAGCCCGGCGGAAATGTGGCAGTCAGGATATCCGAAAACTCCGCAGCCTTTTGGTAGTAGGTCGCCGCAAAGTACCGAAGCGCCTGCTCGCGTCGTTGCGCCGGATCGTTGGTCTTGGCAAGCATATGGTTCAACTCTGGTGTCACCGAATAGCCCGGTGCTTTGTTCAGAATTGTGATGATGTGTCCCAGGGGCTCGGTTGAGCCGGGCAAGTACAGCGCGGGAGTGATCCCGTCATCGGGCCGACCATGACCATCGCGCATGGCGTTCTGACGAACGCGGCATTGCCACTTGAGGAACGCCAGCCTTAGCGGTGAGGTGGAATAGCTTTCCCCAAGTTGAGCCCCGATCGAGATCATGCGAGGCTCCGGGCGCGAGAAGTCGTTACCGTAAACGCCCGATCGTGGGTCAGGCTTGGGATACGCCGTGATGTCGCGCGCACCTCGTCAAGGTCAAGCTCGGCATGGACCGGTCCGGGCGACGTTCGTCCGTCCGCCAAAACATCACCCCATGGGCCCACGACGAGCGAGTGGCCGTAGCTGTGCCCACCCCCGGGGATCGGACCGACCGCGCAAGGAGACACCATATAGCAAGTGTTCTCGATCGCGCGCGCGCGGCAAAGCACGTGCCAATGCGCTTCACCGGTCATTTTGGTGAACGCCGCTGGGCAGGCTAGGATCTCGGCGCCAGCCTGAGCGAGGCTGCGGTAGAGGCCGGGAAAGCGCAGATCGTAGCATATCGTATGGCCAACCCGGGCGAGCGGTGTATCGTGCAGCACCGCCTCGCAACCAGGACGCACGGTATCGCTTTCGCGATAGACCGCGCCTTCGGCGAGATCGACGTCAAACAGATGGATTTTGTCGTAGCGTCCAAAGATCGTGCCATCCGTGGCGATCATAAAGCCTCGGTTCATGATCTTTCCGTCCGGGCCGTCGATGGCAATCGAACCAATGCTGACCCACACGCTCCGCGAGCGTGCGAAGTCCTGAAACGCACTGAGCACCGGATGCAACTCTTCAGGTTCCGACGGCGGGTTTAGCCGCGCGCCTTCGCTTCGAAGCCCCCCACAATACTCTGGCAAGAACAGCATTTTCGCGCCCGCCGACGCGGCTTCGGAGGCCATGGGCATGGCTTCGTCGATCGCGCCCGCCATGGTCCCGACGGGCCGGGTTTGCAGGCAGGCGATATGAACAGGACGCGCCATGTCTCAGAACTTGGTGTAGGCTTTGCGAAGAGTAACCAGCGGATGGCGATCAGACATCTGGAACTTCAAGAGAAGCTCCCGCGCGATCATATCCCGATCCTGCTGGTTATCGGGAAGAGCGATTGAGTCGGGGATACGGACCCAGCCATTGATATTCCGATCAAAGACGGCTGGTTTGCCCTCTTCGTATCCCATGTGCACGTCTTCTAACCAGTTTAGATCGTCCCAGCCCATGAACTCCATGTACTTGGCAAGGAACGGTGTGAGCCGGTCGTAATCGGGGACAAGATTCACATCGTAGCGGTAGCCGATGTGCTGCCCGATCTCCTTCTCGCGTTCGCTTTCAAGCCCTGCGGCATCATTCAGGAATTGATCGACATCCTTAATCTCGGACCCGCGATACTGCGTCCCTGCCATCATCCCCTCCTTACAGGTGGTGGTAGTCTTCGACGCCAACCGTGTGGCTGGTACCCGCAAGCGGCACACCCGCCATCGCGGATGCCTCCATGGTGAGCGCCGCAAGATCCTCGGGTTCCAGAGAGTGGAGGTTGGTCTTGCCGCAGGCGCGCGCAAAGAGCTGGGCCTCGATGGTGAGCGTATGAAGGAAGTTGTAGACCCGTTCGGCCGCCTCGTCGGGGTCAAGCCGGGCTCTGAGCGCAGGATCCTGGGTCGCGACACCCACCGGGCAGCGGCCCGTGTGACAGTGGTAGCAATAGCCGGGTTCCGCGCCGATTTCCTCTGGGTAGTTCGCCTCGGGAATGTCCTTGTTACAGTTCAGCGCCATCATCGCAGAGTGGCCGATTGCGATCGCATCGGCGCCAAGCGCGATGGCTTTCGCCATATCCGCGCCGTTGCGGATGCCCCCCGCGTAAACGAGGCTGATCTCGCCCCGCTTGCCGAGGTCGTCGATGGCCTTGCGCGCCTGACGGATCGCCGCCATACCGG
>JBCCKB010000144.1:0-8387 GCA_039027595.1 Pseudomonadota bacterium
CCGCGAGCGCGAGGGCCAAAAGGGTGCAGGCCGGGAAGAACAGGATCCACCACTCGCCCGAGAACAAGAAGCCCTGCCCTAAGCGGATGAGCGTGCCGAGCGAGGGCTCGGTCGGCGGCGCGCCCACGCCCAGGAATGACAGCGTGGCCTCTGCGATGATCGCCAGCGCGAGGGAGATCGTGGCGATCACCAGGACGGGCGAGAGCACGTTGGGCAAGATGTGCTGGCCCATGATGGCCAAGGGCGATCGGCCAATCAGGCGGGCGGCCTGGACGTATTCCTTGTTCTTTTCCACCAGGGTCGCGCCGCGAACGACGCGGGCGAACTGCACCCAGTCGCTGAGCCCGATGGCCAGGATGAGCACCCAGATTGCAACTTGATCGCGGTACTCGATCGGCGTGATCCCCTTGGCCACACCGAAGATCAGCATCGCCACCAGGATTGAGGGGAAAGTGAGCTGCACATCGGCGATGCGCATGATGATCGTCTCGGTCCAGCCACCGATATAGCCCGCCAGAAGCCCCAGGCTGATGCCAAGAACCATGGCAAAGGCGACAGCAGCGAAGCCCACGAAGAGCGAAATCCTGAGCCCATAGAGGATGGTCGAGAAGACGTCGCGGCCTTGGTCGTCGGTGCCCAGAAGGAAGCTCTCTCCGGTAAAGGCATTGGCCTCCCCTGGCGGGGTAAAGCCGTTCAAAAGGTTCAAGGTCGCCGGGTTAAACGGGTCATGGGGCGCAATGAGCGGCGCGAGGATCGCTGAAAGGATCAGCACCAGAGTGACCGCGGCCGAGATCAGCGCGACGGGGGAATGGCGAAACGCCCAGGCGAGATCGCTATCCCAGGCCATGGACAGGCGGGAGCGCGGCTGAACCTCCGGTTTGGGTGCGGGGATATCGGCCATCAGGCGCCTGCCTTGGAATTGTCGATCCGAAGCCGCGGATCGATCATGACATAAAGGATATCGACCAGCAGGTTGATCGCCACGAACATCGCCGAGATCAGCATCAAATAGGCGGCCATCACGGGGATATCGACGAACTGGATCGCATTGATGAAAAGGAGCCCCACGCCAGGCCATTGAAAGACGGTCTCGGTGATGATGGCAAAGGCAATGATCGCGCCGAGTTGCAGACCCGTGACTGTGATCACGGGCACGAGCGTGTTCTTGAGGGCATGGCGGAAATTGATCACCCGCTCTTTGAGGCCGCGCGCACGGGCGAAACGGATGTAATCTTGGCGCAGAACCTCGAGCATCTCCGAGCGGACCAGTCGCATGATGAGCGTCATCTGGTACAACCCCAGCGTAATCGAGGGCAGGATGAGCGCAACAAGCCCCTCTCGCGTCAGAAACCCGGTGCTCCAACCACCTAGATCTGTCACTTCTCCCCGGCCAAAGGAGGGCAGCCAGCCAAGCTCCACCGAAAACAGGTAGATCAGAAGGATGCCGATGAGAAAGGTTGGAAGCGATACGCCGATTAGGCTGGCAGTCATGATGATCTGTGAGGACAGTCCATTGCGCCTGATGGCCGTGAAAACACCCAGCGCGATCCCCAAACCAAGCGCGAACAGGCCCGACACCGCCGCAAGCTCAAGCGTTGCCGGAAGCCGTTCGGAGATCACCTCGGCCACGGGGCGACCTTGGCGGTAAGAGATGCCGAAATTGCCCTGGGCTGCGTTCTCCAGAAAGCGCCAATATTGCACCACGAAGGGCTGATCTAGACCGAGCTGCGTGCGCAGGCGCTCGACATCTTCCATCGTGCGCTCCTGGCCCAGCATATTGTCGATGGGATCGCCGATAAAGCGGAACATCGAAAACGCCACAAGGCCCGTGATCAACAAGACCAGGACCGACTGCGCAACGCGGCGTAGGATGAAGGACAGCATCGTTACCTTGTGGTCCGGCGCCCTCAGCGGGTCAAGCAAATGCGGCGCTCATTGCGCTACCTGACCCGGGATTGGTGCGAGAATGGGCAGCCGCAACCCTTGCTGCAGCCGCCCTTGGCGATATCAGTTCACGGTTATCCAGCGCAGGATGACGAAATCATCAGGCCGCTGGGTCAGGCTGACATTGTCGCCAGTGCCCCAGAGGAGCGGCTGCACATACATCGGCAGGTAGACCGCGTCGTCTTGCACGATCTCCGCGGCCTCATCGAGCATGGCTTGGCGCGCACCATCATCGATTTCGGACTGGATCATCGGCAACATCTCGTCGATGCGCGGGTTGGAATACCCACCGAAGTTCCAAGTGCCAAGGCGCTCGCCATTGGTGTGGACCAGGAAGCGGATCGGGTGTTCCGCATCGAAGGTGCCGGGCGACCAGCCGAGCAGGTACATGTCGTAATTGTCGGCGCGCAGTTCGGGCCAGTAATTCGACACCGGCATCGCGTTGAGCGAGGCGTCGAGGCCGATCTGCGCCAGCATGCCGACGATGGCCTGGCACACCGCCTCATCGTTGAGGTAGCGGTCATTGGGACAGCTCAGCTCAAAGCCGAAACCATCCGGATAGCCCGCCTCTGCGAGCAGGGAGCGCGCCGTGTCGAGATCGACCTCAGGGCGCGTATCATTGGCGGCTGAAAAGCCGCGCATGGCAGGGCTGACAAGCTGACTGGCAGGCTCGGCAGAGCCGCGCATGATCGTTTGCAAGATCGCCTCGACATTCACCGCATGGCCTACCGCCTGACGCACGCGAACATCGGCGAAGGGGTTCTCGTCGCCCGCATTCGCACCGCCAAAGAGCACCTCGTGATCGTGGGCGAAGCCGAGCATTATCACACGTGCCTCGATCCCTTGGATCACCTGAACGCCCTCGGCGCCATCGAGCCGGGCCGCGTCTTGGACCGGGACCGGGTTGATCATGTCAATATCGCCAGACAGGAGCGCTGCGACACCGGTGGCCGCGTTTTGGATCGGGGTGACGACAACCTCGGTCAGGTTATGCTCCACCTCTCCCCACCAGCCGTCGAAGGGCACTAGGACCGTTTCAAGATCGGGCTGACGGGCTTGCAGTTGAAACGCGCCGGTGCCGTTGACATTGAGGGTCGCGAAGTTTTCTTCGTCCCGCGCAGGCAACTCAGCTCCGTTTTCGGTCGACCAATCGCTGTCCATCATCATCCAGTTGGCGATGCTGTCCGGGAAGATCGGCTGTGGTGACGTGGTCAGGATATCGACGGTGAAATCGTCGACGACAACCACGTCAGACACGGACGAGAACCAGCTTGCCACATCCGAGGCCTCAGACGAGGCGCGCTCATAGGAAAAGCGTACATCGGCCGCATCAAACGTCGCGCCGTTGTGGACCGTCACACCCTCGCGCAAGAAAAAGCGCCAGCCTTCGCCCTCGCCAATCGGCTCCCACGAGGTGGCGAGCGACGGCTCAATCGCCATGTCGCGGCCGCGGCGCACGAGGCCCTCATAGACGTTGTTGAGAAAGCCCAGAACCGGCGCGGAGCTGACCGCGTGGGGGTCCATCGTTTGCGGATCGGTAGCGGGCGCCCAGCGGAAGGTCTCGGCCTGGACGGGCAAAGCCACAGCCAGGGCCAGAACGCTGGCGGTCAAAAATCGGGTCATAGCAGGCTCCCTGCAAGGTTTATATTTGTGGCGCACGCGTCACCGGTTCAGGGTGGCTGGCTTCTCGGATAGGCACCATGGCCCGTGGCATCAACAGTTCGTGACAGCCCCTGGGGCCGGTTTAGCGAGAGGAACGGCCCGGATGGCAAACCACCCGGGCCGCGCTTGGGCTCTAGTTGGCCTCGAAGTACTTGAACTTCACCTGGTCGTCGGCATCCACCACTGTGCTCCAGCCGCTGGAGATGCCCCAGTTCAGAACCTGGTTGTGGATCGGCAGATAGATGAGCTCATCCTCGGCCATCTCCCAGAGCGAGGCGATGGTCGCGTCACGCGCCGCGAGGTCGGTCTCAGACGACAGGCTGACGATCATCTCATCCATTGCGCCGTTCGAGAAGCCGGTTCCATTCCAGGAGCCGCGGCCTTCGTTGCGGGTGTGATAGAGGAAGTTAAAGATGTACTCGCTGTCATAAGTCGGCACGCCCCAGCCCAGCATGTAGAAGTCCGTCTCACCGTTGGCGATCAGCGGGAAGTGCTGGGCGCGCGGCAGAGCCGAAAGGTTCACGGTGATCCCGCTCTGAGCGAACATGCCCACGGCGGCCTGGCAGATCGCTTCATCGTTGATGTAGCGGTCGTTCGGGCAGTCGAGCTGGATGGTGAAGCCGTCGCCGTAGCCCGCCTCTTCCATAAGAGCGGCGGCCTGCTCCAGATCGGTGTCCGGGAAGCCGTCGAGCTCTTCGGTCCAGCCATTGACCGGCGGGGGCATGATTACCCCAGCGGGCGCCGACTGACCGCGCATCACCACCTGCTGGATGGCCGCGCGGTTGATCGCGATATTCATCGCCTCACGCACCTGGGGCGAGGCGAAGGGGTTGGAGCCGTCGACACTGTCGAGGCTGAGATCCTCGGCGCCGACATTTAGACCGAAGAATATGACCCGGTTCTGGGCAGCGGTGATGACGTCGATCCCGTCCTCAGCAGCCACACGCTCAAGGTCTTGCACCGGCACGTCCTGGATAAAGTCGACCTCACCGGTCAGCAGCGCTGCCACGCGTGTGGCCGGGTTCTGGATCGGGGTGAAGATGATCTCCGACGCCGCCAGCGGGAACTCATCGATGCCCCAATAGGCCTCGTTTAGGGTGAAGACGCTTTCGACATCCGCCTCACGGCTTGCCAGGACATAGGGGCCGGTGCCGTTGGAGTTGCGCGCGCTGAACGTGTCTTCACCACCGGCGTAATTCTGCACCTCGACGGCGCCATTTTCCGTCGACCAGCCCTCGTCCATCATAAAGATGTTGGTCAGATTATTGGGCAAAAGCGGGTTGGGGCCGTCTGTTTCGATCTCAACCGTGAAAGGGCCAACGGCACGCACTTCGCTGACGCTAGAGAGGAGTTCCTTGAAATTCGAGAACTCGCTCATCGCTCGATTGAGCGAGAACACGACGTCGGCGCTGTCAAAGGCCTCACCGCCATGGAAGGTCACGCCCTCGCGCAGGGTGAATACCCACACGTTCGGATTGTCCGCGGACGGCTCCCACGAGGTGGCAAGCGCGGGCTCCATCTCACCCACCATGTTGCGGATAATGAGCGGCTCGTAGATCTGGTGGTTGAAGGTCGTAGTTGGGCCTTCGTTCTGGGCGTGCGGGTCTTGGGTGAGCGCTTCTGCTGCGCGCGCCCAGCGCAATGTGCCGGCATGGCCGTCGGCGAAAGCAGGCAAGGCCGTGCCCGCCAAAAGCGTCGCGACAGCTAGGCTTAGTCTTATTGTCATGGAAAACTCCCTCGGTTTTGTGATTTGAAGATGAGTATGGCGATGATTTTCGGCACCGCAAGCACACCTACACATTCAAACGGCCGCGTTTGGCTATTGTCCCGATGAGCGTTCAGCACGACGTCATCATTGTTGGCGGCGGGCCGGCGGGTGCGCAATGCGCGCTGTGGCTGACCAAAATCGGCGTGTCCTGCTTGCTTTTGGAGCCCGATCGCATCGGCGGCCTGCAGGCACGCTCCCCCTATACCAATTCCTGGCTCTCGGTTGTCCAAGCGACGACGACAGCGAAATCCGTCGCGAGCAACATGCAGAAAAATCTGACGTCCCAAGGCTGTGCCCGTCTCAGGGCAAGCTGCCGAAGGATTGAGCGTTCGGACACCGGGTTCGGGGTGATTACGGAGCAAGGCCGCATGGAGGCCCGCTTTGTGGTGCTGGCGACCGGCACGCAGGAAAAGACGGGAGGGCTCGAAGGCGATCCGAGGGCGGTGATCGGGCTTATTGGTCTAGACGCGATCGAGGGGGCGCCCGGGCGCGTTGCGATCCTGGGGGGTGGGGATGCGGCGGCAGAGAGCTATGCCATCCTAAGCGCCGCTGGGGCGGTCGACCTGAAGGTTTTTGCGCGCAGTGTCCAGGCACGGCCCAATCATTGGTCTGCGATCGCCGCCGAGAGCCGATATCACGGCCCCTACAAAGTCGGCGACGGCGTGATTTCTTACAGGCACGAGCGTTTTGAGTTCGACCGGATGGTGGTGTGCTATGGCTGGCAGCCCGCCCTGCCCGAGCTCGCCTTTGAGCTGGACGTGACCGAGGCGGGCTATGTGCGCGTGGACGCGGATATGCAAACCTCGCAGACCGGCGTCTTCGCCATAGGTGACGTGAATGAACGCCCCTATCCTTGCGTCGCCACCGCGATGTCGGATGGCGTTTACGCCGCCAATGTCATTCAATCGGTGCTCCATGAATCTCGCTAACCAAATCCAAATCATCTATGTGCCCCTCTGGGTGCGGGCGTTGATCGTCGCGCTGGTGTTTGGCGCTTTGGCGATCAGTGGCTGGCTGTTTTACACCGCTCTCGTCGCCGGTCAGGGAAGCGATCTGATCGCCGCGGCCACGTATCTGCTGGCGATCGTCTTTCCGATTCTGATCGTGATCGTGGTGATCGGCGGGGCAAGTTTTGGCGAGGCCTCGATCCGGCAGCGCACGCAGCGTATGCTGACCGAGACTATTCCCTATCACCTTCAGTTTTTGCCGGAAGAAACCCGGAGCTTTGTCGATTTTCGCGCCTTTCGCAAAGCGCCGGAGACGCGGCGCGAGGAGCTGGCTCGGATCGCGATGTTTTACTCTAAGGGCCGCTGCTACGCCGATTACCGGATCACTGCTACGCTGGACGACCAAGACATCGCACTGGAGCTGCGGGTTGAGTTGAATGTGAAGCGCGCCAACGTGAACGTTTCGGTTCCGATCGAGCGGATCGATGCCTTGCAAGCGCAGTCCAGTCAAAGCGAGGACCGCGTCGCATTCCTGCGCAGCTGCTTCAAGCATTCGCTCAGTGCTGAGGCCGCCGAAGTGGCCCGCCCCGATGAGGTCGGCAAAGGCAATCTGGGCTACCGCTTTAAGGACACGCCCCTGACCCGCCGGGTGGATGGGGTGGACTATTTCGTGATTGTAGCGACTACTGCCTTGCCCGACGATGCAGTGTGGAACCCGTCCGAGAGGGTCTTTTTTGCCCAGGATCTGATGTTCATGATCCGATCCTTCCTGCAGGAATATCCGGCGCTTTTTAACAAGGACCCGAGCAATGCCTAGCGCTCTTATCACCGGCGGGGCAAAGCGGTTGGGGGCAGAGATCGCGCGTGACCTGACCCTGAGTGGCGGGAGTGGCGGGGCAGAGCGTTTTCGCGTGGCGGTGCATTACCGTGGCTCCCGCGTAGAGGCCGAGGCGCTTGCCGCCGAAATCGCAAACGACGGCGGCGAGATCGCACTGTTTCAGGGGGATCTGTCAGATCCGGCCCAGGCCCGCACTGTGGTCGAGTCGGCGTCCGAATGGGCGGGCGGACTCGATCTTTGCGTCAACAACGCCTCACAATTCGTCAATGACAGCCTGCTGGAGCAGCCAAACGAGGCCAGCGTTGAGCATATGGCCGTGAACCTCGTCGCGCCCGAGATCATGGTGCAGCATATGGCGGGTCAGCGGACAGCCCAGCAAACGGGGCGCGACAGCCTGGTGATTAATATGCTCGACAACAAGCTTTTCGCGCTCAACCCGGATTTCCACTCCTACACGCTGAGTAAGATGGCGCTGAAGAGCATGACTGAAATGGCGGCGATGCAGTTCAATGGCCGCCCGCGTGTCTGCGGAATTGCGCCGAGCATCACCCTCATCAGTGGCAAGCAAAACCAAGAGAATTTCGAGAAAAGCAGCCGCATTAATCCGCTGGAACGCCGGGTCTTGCCGCAGGATATCTGCGCGGCGGTCCGATATTTATGGCATGCCAAGAGCAGCAACGGGCAAATCATCACGATTGACGGTGGCCAATCCCTGATGAGATTACCGCGCGACGTTGCATTTCTGGTCAAGGACGGGGCCGTCGATGGCACGCTATGAGATCATCCTGGAAGACGTTGAGATCGAGATGTTTCTCGGCCTGCATGACTTTGAGAAAGAGAGCATGCAGCGCGTGATCATCACGGTCCGAATTTGGACCGGCGATCTGGATTGGCGCCAGGGCGAGTATCTCGACTATGACAACGTGATTGCGTTTATCCGAGAATTGAAAGGCGCGCGCATCGAAACCCAAGAAGAATTGCTCGAGCGTATCCACGGCCATGTCCTGTCCCTGGGCGCGGAAAAGGCGGAGATCTATTCGCGCAAACCGGACATCTTTGCAGACGCCAAATCCATTGGTCTCAAACTTTTAGACTAGGTATGTCTTGGATGGCGCGCACGGTTGTTATGCACACTTGCTCATTGGTCACGCATGGCTATTGTCGCGATAAATGATTGAGACACTTAGCATTTCCAAGAAACTGATTGCGTGTACGCTCAGGCTGTCGC
>JBCCKB010000145.1:0-8358 GCA_039027595.1 Pseudomonadota bacterium
CCGCGATCCGCAAGGCGATCGAACTCAATGGCACGGCGGTCGCCAAGAACCTAGAAGCCTTTGATCTTGGCAGATGGGTGGTGATAAACCCCGAAAAAGTGGCCGAGATCCAAGGCTTCTAGGTTCTTGGCGACCGCCGTGCCATTGAGTTCGATCGCCTTGCGGATCGCGGCGCCCGAGACCGGGATCAACCCCCGCTGCCAAGCTGCGCCGAACACCATCATGTTCGAGAAGATCGCATCACCCACCAGCTCAGCCGCCAGAGAGCTAGCGTCAAAAAAAGACACACCCTCGCGGAGCTTACGCGTAAGCGCCAAGATCAGGCGGTCGGCGGGGATCCGAAAGTCCGTGTCGCGTGTAAAATCACCTGTGATCGTCTCGTGGCTGTTGACCACAGCGCCAGTCCGGCCCGTTGACGTGAGACCAAGTGTTTTCGCACCCGCACTTACCACCAAATCGCCACCAATCAACGCGTCGCACTCGCCTGTGGCGACACGAATTGCACTGATGCCGTCGGGCGCGTCCGCAATCCGGCAATGGATATGCACCGCCCCGCCCTTCTGCGCGAGCCCAGCCATTTCCATCATGCCGGCACCCTTGCCGTCGAGATGTGCCGCCATGGCCAAGATCGCACCGATGGTCACGACACCCGTTCCGCCGACGCCTGTGATCACTGTGTTATGGGTGCCGCGAATTATTGGCAGGTCCGGCTCGGGCAAGTCGCCAATGACCACCCTCGTTGCAACGGCTTTTCGAAGCGTTCCGCCCTCAACGGTCACAAAGGACGGACAAAAGCCGCGAACACAGGAAAAATCCTTGTTGCAGGAGGATTGGTCGATCGCGCGCTTTCGGCCAAACTCCGTCTCCACCGGTACGATTGAAACACAGTTCGACTGCACGCCGCAGTCGCCACATCCCTCGCAAACGTCGGTGTTGATGAACACGCGCTTGTCCGGATCGGGGAACTGGCCCTTCTTACGACGACGGCGTTTCTCTGCGGCACAGGTTTGAATGAAAATAATCGCGGAAACGCCTGTAATTTCTTGCATTTCACGCTGAACCCTCGGGAGTTCGTCGCGCTCGTACCAGCCAATCCCGCTTGGGAAATCACCGCGCCTGGGCTCTTCTTTCGGGTCATAGACGACAGTAATCTCTTCGACCCCCATCGCCTTCAACTCACGTGCGAGCCGGTCCGGCGAAAGCCCGCCCTCATTGCCCTGTCCCCCGGTCATCGCCACGGCGTCGTTGTAGAGAATTTTGTACGTGATGTTCGTGCCTGCGGCCAATGCTGCCCGGATCGCCAGAATGCCCGAATGGTTGTATGTTCCGTCTCCAAGCTGCTGGAAAACATGATTTGTCTTCGAAAACGGCGCCTCTCCAATCCAGTTTGCGCCCTCTCCACCCATATGGGTGTAGCCAGACACACCCCGGTCCATCCAAAGCGCCATGATGTGACAGCCGATCCCGCCATAGGCACGCGCGCCTTCAGGCAAGCGCGTTGACGTGTTGTGCGGGCAGCCCGAGCAAAAATATGGCGTGCGCGCGGCAATCTCCTCAGCATTATCCGCGCGGCGCGCTTCTGCGATTGTCTCGAGCGCCGCCGTCACCGCATCCGTGCCTCTGCCCTCTTCGACGAGGATCCCGCCGATCTTCTCCGCCACCATGACAGGGTCCAAAGCCATCCGCGTGGGGAACAGCTCTTCAGTGTGAAGGCCACCGGCGCCACCCTTGTACCAGCCATAGACCCGGCGTCCCCGGCGGTCGTCGAAGATTGCCTCCTTGATCTGCACCTCAATGAGCTTGCGCTTCTCCTCGACGCACACAATGAGCTCAAGCCCTTCAGCCCAGTCCGTAAAGCTCGCCATGTCCATCGGGAACGTTTGGCCGATCTTGTAGGTGGTAATCCCAAGCCTCTCGGCGCCCGCCTCGTCGATACCTAGTAGGCTGAGGGCATGGGCGAGATCGAGCCAGTTTTTACCGGCCGCCACGAACCCGATCTTCGCTCCGGGCTTTCCCCAAACGCGTTGATCGATTTTGTTTGCTTTCGCAAATGCTTCCGCTGCAAAGCGCTTGTGGTCGATCATGCGCGCCTCTTGCGCGATCCAGTGGTCGTTCAACCTGATCGAAAGGCCGCCGTCCGGCATCGGGAACTCGGGCGCAACAAAGGAATTCCGGCCTGGGCTGCAATCAACTACGGAGGTCACCTCGATTGTGTCCTTCATGACCTTTAGCCCGGCCCAGACACCGGCAAAGCGAGACAGAGCAAAACCGTAAAGACCGTAGTCGAGGATCTCCTGCACGCCCGCAGGGCTCAACACCGGCATGTAGGCATCCACGAGCGCCCAGTCCGATTGGTGGCAGGTGGTGGAACTCTCTCCTGTGTGGTCGTCGCCCATGGCCATGAGCACACCACCAAACGGCGAGGTCCCAGCCATGTTTGCGTGCCTCATGACATCGCCTGAGCGGTCAACACCTGGGCCCTTTCCGTACCAAAGTCCGAAGACGCCATCGTACAAGCCGTCGCCTCGAAGACCCGCCTGCTGAGTACCCCACATGGCCGTTGCGGCTAGATCCTCGTTAAGCCCCGCCTGAAACGTTACTTCGGCCGCCTCGAGCTCTGAGGCCGCACGTGCCATAGTCATGTCGACCGCGCCGAGTGGGGACCCGCGATAGCCCGTCACATATCCTGCCGTGTTGAGACCAGACCTAATATCGCGCGCCTTTTGCATCAGCATCAGGCGCACAAGCGCTTGAGTTCCGTTCAAAAGCACCTGGGGCTTTGTGAGATCGTAACGATCGTGCAGGCTGACATCGCGCAGGCTCATCGCAGTCCTCCTTTTTGGCATTATAGGTAATAATTGCTGACCTACAAAATGGTTTTCTTGCCCGCGTGCTGGTTTGCACCTGGCAGAAGGTGTCGTTAAACGCTGTTGCGTGGAAGCCGGGTAAGGTTTGCGGAAACTACCAATATGGATTGGGACAAGCTCAGAATATTCCACGCGGTAGCCGATGCAGGTAGCCTTACCCATGCAGGCGAAACCCTCCATCTGTCGCAATCGGCCGTCTCTAGGCAGATCCGCGCGCTTGAGGAGAGCCTTAACACGACCCTGTTTCACCGCCACGCTAGGGGCCTGATTCTCACCGAACAGGGCGAGTTATTGTTCGATGCGACGTCGGCGATGTCGCGGCGGCTCGACACGGCGGAAGCGCGGATACGCGACAGTGAGGAAGAGGTCTTTGGTGAGCTTCGCGTGACGACAACCACTGCTTTCGGCCTTCTGTGGCTTTTGCCAAGGCTTCCAAAGTTGTACGAGAGCTATCCCGAGCTGAAGATCGACCTAAACCTTGAGGAACGCGTGCTCGATCTGCCCATGCGGGAGGCTGATGTTGCCATCCGCATGAAGGAACCATCACAGGCAGACCTGATCCGCCGGAAGCTCATGTCTGTCAGAATGCGTCTTTACGCAACGCCGGAGTATTTGGAGAGCATCGGTCGGCCAGCAGGTCTCGCCGACCTAGGGCAACATAGGCTCATCTGCCAAAACACATCCTCGTTTCAGGTCGCCGCCGGTGCAAGTCTCGTCCAGGAGCTCCTGACCCATAACATTCCTTCATTGCTTACGGTGAACAACTATTTTGGCGTGCTCCAAGGGGTTCTGGCCAATCTCGGCGTGGGAGTTTTGCCAGACTACGTGATTGAGGATTTTCCACAAATCGAGCGGGTCCTGCCCGACGTCGAATCAAACGAAGTTCCGGTGTTTCTTGCCTTTCCGGAGGAGCTCCGACACTCCAAGCGCATCGCCGCATTCCGAGATTTCGTAACCGACGAGATTATCGCCCACAGACGGCGCCTCGCAGCCGAAGGCACATAAGCCACCCACAAGGCACAAAAATTGGGCGGCATGCGGAAAGTGCATACCAGTATTGCGCAAAAATAGGACAGTTTGCCTTGATTGGCGGCAATGCTCCGCTTAAATCACGTGGGTCGGTGGGCGTGAAGTTTGTCGCGCCGCCGATACCTCCCTGTTGGACTTGGGCCGGGCTTAGTGCTCGGCCTTTTTTTGCCGATAATTTCGGCCAGCCGACTTTCAGCAAAGCACGTTCTGCGCTTAGCTCCGGCTATGGACTATGGCGTAGATGTCAATCCAGATCCCCGGCCCACGGGACAGGTCCTGCACCGGCTGCTGGCTCAGGCCTTTTCCCACATGGAGGGCCGCATCGATCCTCCGTCCTCAATGACGCGGATGGATCCAGCCGCTGTGTCTTCGAAATGCGGATCAGGCGACTTGGTCATCGCGCGTCGAGAGGACCGCGTTGTAGGCTGTCTATTCGCCGAACAATGCGGAACAACCTACCATCTTGGCAAGATTGCCGTTGTGCATCATTTGCGCCAAAGAGGCATTGCCCGGGCGATGGTGGAGGCGGCCGCAGACCGAGCGGCTGCACTTGGGCTCAATGCGCTCCAATTGCAGAGCAGGGTTGAGCTCACCGAGAACCATGCGGCCTTCAACGCAATGGGTTTCAGACAATCGGGAAGCTACACGCATCCCGGCTTCGAACAGCCGACGAGCCTTGTCTTTACGCGGCCCCTTCCCACCCGGAGACGGCTGTCCTAAAGACAGGTGATCTCGAGCGGCGGGCAACGGGGCACGATGCGGGAACCTGACATAACTCTAGGTCTTGTTGCGGCGCATGGGCTGACAAATGGCGAATATGACCGCGTGCTTCAGTTTCTTGGGCGCACCCCGAGTTTCACAGAGCTGGGGATCGTGTCGGCCATGTGGAACGAACACTGTTCCTATAAGTCCTCAAAAAAATGGCTCAGGACGCTTCCGACATCGGGTCCCCAGGTTATTTGCGGACCGGGCGAGAACGCTGGTGTCGTTGACATCGGAGACGGTCAGGCGGTCGTCTTTAAGATGGAGAGCCACAATCATCCTTCGTATATCGAACCTTACCAAGGGGCGGCAACGGGTGTTGGGGGGATCCTGCGGGACGTGTTCACGATGGGGGCACGACCGATCGCAGCGATGAACTCGCTGAGTTTCGGAGCACCCGATCATCCAAAGACCAGGCGCCTCTTGGCCGGTGTCGTCGAGGGGATTGGAGGCTACGGCAACGCCTTTGGTGTCCCGACCGTTGGCGGCGAGGTTCGGTTCCATCGCGCCTATAACGGCAACTGTTTGGTGAATGCTTTCGCGGCTGGGCTCGTGGATACCGACAAGATCTTCTACTCTGCGGCCTCAGGTGTAGGCATGCCGGTGGTCTATCTGGGCGCCAAGACTGGCCGCGACGGCGTTGGCGGCGCCACCATGGCTTCGTCCGAATTCGACGATACGATCGAGGAGAAGCGTCCGACCGTGCAAGTGGGCGATCCGTTCACCGAGAAGCGCCTCCTCGAGGCATGTCTCGAGCTCATGGCGTCTGGCTCGGTGATCTCGATCCAGGACATGGGGGCCGCGGGTCTCACCTGTTCGGCCGTTGAAATGGGCGACAAAGGCGGTCTTGGGATCCGCCTCGATCTAGACCGGGTGCCGGTGCGCGAGGAGGCCATGACGGCCTATGAGATGATGCTCTCGGAGAGCCAAGAACGCATGTTGATGGTTCTGCGCCCGGAAATGGAGGCAGAGGCCCGGGCGATCTTCGAGAAGTGGGATCTGGACTTCGCTGTCGTGGGGGAAACGATATCCGACGATCGCTTTTTGATCATTCACGGGAATGAGACCAAGGCCGACCTACCGCTGTCATGGCTTGCAAGCTCCGGCCCCGAATATGATCGCCCTTGGGATCCTCAACCGCCTCCTCCAAACCTGGAGTACCAACCTGAGATTGA
Source organism: Pseudomonadota bacterium (assembly GCA_039027595.1). Classification (GTDB taxonomy): domain Bacteria; phylum Pseudomonadota; class Alphaproteobacteria; order Rhodobacterales; family Rhodobacteraceae; genus Ovoidimarina. The sequence continues at coordinate 5,834 of JBCCKB010000145.1, forward strand.
CCCAATCGAGGGTTTGTGCGCGCTGATTTCCTCTCCAAACTACGCTGCTAAGCAGTGGGTCTACGAACAGTACGACTCGATGGTCATGGCCGACACCGTGCGCAGCCCTGGTCTAGGCGCCGGGATCGTGCGGGTCCACGGAACGGAAAAGCTGTTGGCATTCACATCGGATGTGACCCCGCGCTACGTGAAAGCAAACGCCCACGAGGGCGGCAAGCAGGCCGTCGCGGAGGCGTATCGTAACCTTGTTTCCGTTGGCGCCAAACCGCTAGCAGCAACCGATAACCTCAATTTCGGCAACCCAGAGCGGCCAGAGATCATGGGGCAGTTGGTTGGGGCGATCAAAGGCATCGGCGCCGCATGCGAGGCCCTGGGTATCCCAATCGTCTCTGGAAATGTCTCGCTCTACAACGAAACCGACGGCCAGGCGATCCTTCCGACGCCGACGATCGGCGCGGTGGGCCTGCTTGAAGACCAGCGCGGCCTTATCGGATCGATGGTCGCCGAAGGCGATGTCGCTATGGTGGTCGGCGCCACCTTGGGGCATCTCGGCCAGTCGGCCCTACTGGCCGAGGCCTTTGGACAAGAGGCGGGCGAGGCCCCGACGGTTGATCTGTCCTTGGAACAGATGCATGGAGAATTCATCTTGGAGATGCGGGAGCGCATACGCGCATGCACCGATCTCTCCGACGGAGGATTGGCATTGGCGGCATTTGAAATGGCTGCTGCCTCGGGTACCGGCGTTCGGATCGATACCGCCGAAACAGCCCAACTCTTTGGCGAGGATCAGGCGCGCTATCTCATCGCATGCGCCCCGGAAGATGCCCACGACCTCCTGGGGGAGGCGCATACCAGAGGCGTGACGCTTGCCAGCGTTGGGCTGTTTGGCGGGGAAGAGGTTGGGTTTGGGAAGCGCCGCACCGCCCTCGAGGATCTGGTTTCAATCCACCGGGGGAGTTTTGCCGAGGCTGTAGGGTAAGGTCTAACTATCGGCGCTCTTGCGGCGGTCCGGACACGCGCCTACCCTATGCCGAGACAATCCAGAAACGGACCGAGCCTATGCCGATGCGAGCCGAGGAGATTGAAGCACTCTTGCGGGAAACGTTTCCCGGCGCGCGCATCGAGGTCGGGGGTGCGGACGGCGTACACATGTCCGCTCTTGTCGAAGACGAGAGCTTTCGAGGTATGAACCGTGTGCAGCAGCAGCGCGCTGTCTACGCCGCCCTAAAGGGCGCGATGGACGGCCCCGATGGGGCGTTGCACGCGCTAGCGCTGACCACGAAGGCACCGGACTGAGGCGAGCCCTGGCCATTGCCTGGCATAACACCTATTTGGTCCAGAACTGCGAATAGGAGCTGGCGAAATGAGCGCTCAGGAACAAATCAAGGAAACCGTCACCGGCAATGACGTCGTGCTTTTCATGAAGGGTACAAAGGCCATGCCGCAATGCGGGTTCTCTAGCCGCGTGGCTGGGGTGTTGAACTACATGGGCGTCGACTATGCAGATGTGAACGTCCTGGAGGATGACGGACTCCGCCAAGGCATCAAGGACTTCTCTGATTGGCCTACAATCCCGCAGCTTTATGTCAAAGGCGAGTTCGTGGGCGGCTGCGACATTATCACGGAGATGACGCTGTCGGGCGAGCTAGATACGCTTTTCGATGACAACGGCGTGGCCTACGACAAGGACGCGGCGGATAAAATCCGCGAGCACAATGGCTAGCAGACCGGACTAACTCCTCGGGCGCGCCTCAACGCGATCGGGCGGTGTTATGGCCTCGACGTCTCCGGTGCTGCCGTCCCGTCCGAAACCGCGATCATCCCGACAGTCTTCTTCCCAGGCTCGTGCACCCTCGTCTGTGTCCACTTGATCGGTGTCGTCATCCTGAGCCGGATCACGCTCAAAAAGGATCTCCAATACAAAGATCAACGCGGTGCAGCCAAAGACGCCCACCACAGTTGCTGCCCAGGAGATCAAGCCGCTGGAGAGCCATCCCATGCCCGACAGGCGCGCCGCCGCACCGGCCGAGAGACCGATGGCGACGCACAGCGCAATCAGTTGGATGACGTTCATCCGGCGATCATGGTTCGGGCGCGCGACCAATTCCGCGCGCGGCTTCTCCAACATGGCCCGCTCCGATCACCCACCCAACGCCCCGGGGCTCAACGAGACGCCTTTTACCAATCACCCGTTCTATACGATGGTAGCCTTACAGCGGGTGCAAATCGCTGATTATGCCTAACGCTCTCCCCCTAAGTCACGCGGGCGATCTCAATCACCCAGAATTCACTTGATCTTCCACCGCGTCGGCGACCGCCTCCGCGCGTGCGGCAAGTTCCGCAAGCGTATCAGTCACTTCCGAAGGAATTCGCGCCACCTCAACCGTTGCGGGATTGAGCGCGGCCTCGCGAGCCTCTTCAAGTTCCGCCTGCAGCGCGCCCACTTTGCGCTCGATGGACTTAACCTTGTCTTCTGAGCCCGCCGACTTGTCGGCCAAGAGAAGACCAGCCATCAGAAGCAGACG
>JBCCKB010000146.1:0-8337 GCA_039027595.1 Pseudomonadota bacterium
AAATCCGACTTTCTGCTGGCGCTGCTGATCCTTGGTTTCGCGGTGGTGGTCCATCGCTCGCACATGGTCATTGTGGGTCTTGCCGTGCCGGTCGCGGGTCTCGCGCTCCTTCTGACCGCCGGGCGGCGCGCCTGGCTTGCCATAGGGCTAATTGCCGTCGCCGCTGTCGCGGGCGTTGCCGAACTCAAGACCTACTCGGTTGCTGCCGAAAAGGCCTCGGGCAAGGTAGCCAGCATCAATCCGTTCCTCTCTGCGCGGATCATCTCCGACGGCCCCGGCTACGCCTATCTCGAGGAGCACTGCCCGGACGACGCGATCGCAACCTGCAAGCTCTTCGAGGCGCTCGCAAAATCCGACAATCCCGCGCGGCTCGACGCGGCGCAGATGATTTTCAACCGCACCGAGGAGCTTGGTTCTTTCAAACTCCTCGACCAAGAAGATCAGATCCGGATCGGCCGCGAGCAACGCGCATTCTACATCAATGTGTTCCTCGATCGTCCATTGGACGTGACGGCCTCGATCATCCGCAACACGCTGAAACAGACCTTTCTCACCAGCATCCAGATGACGGTCCCCAATGACTCGACCACCCAGATGCTCAAGCGTTCACTCGGGCCCAATCTCGATGTCGGTCGACTGGCGGATGACCGGAGCTGGATCGCCACGGTCTATGTGGCCCATAACGTGGTCTATGCGCTATCGCTCGCAGTCATCGCGTTGCTCGCCGTCGTCCCTGGCTTCAGCACGCGGGAGATGCGGATCTTCGCAGGCTTCGTCATCATCGGTATCTTGATCAACGCCTTTGTGTGTGGCGCGGTCTCGCAACCCGCGGCACGCTACGGCGCGCGGGTGATTTGGCTTTTGCCCTTCGTCGCGGCGCTGATGTCGCTTGTCGCGCTCCGGCTTCGGCTCCGAGCCGGCGTGGCATCGTTTGGCACACCTATCGGTCGCGAACCGGCGGAGTAGTGACGCCATGGGTCAAACGCTTTCGATTAGTGTGATCATGCCAGCCTATCGGGCGGAAGGCTTGCTTCCGAAGGTGCTGCCGCCGCTCCTAAGCCTTTTGGCGAATGGAAAGCTCGCCGAGGTCATCGTGGTGGATGATCAATCCCCCGATGGGACGGCGGCCCTCGCCGCCGACATGGGAGCGCAGGTGCTCACGACGAGGGCCAACGGCGGCCCCGGCGCTGCGCGCAACCTCGCCGCGCGCCAGGCAAAGGGCGACATTCTTTGGTTCGTCGACTCTGACGTGATCGCCCGCGAGGACGGCGCCGAGCAGCTTCAACGGGCGTTCGCCGATCCTGGGGTTGGCGCGGTCTTTGGCTCCTATGACACCGAGCCCGAGGGCAAGGCGTGGTTCTCGCGCTACAAAAATCTCGTGCACCATTTCTACCATCAAGGCGGAAACCCGGACTCCAAGACCTTCTGGGCGGGATGCGGCGCGGTCCGCCGCGACGTGTTCCTAAAGCTCGGCGGCTTCGACACCGAGACCTACCGTGTCCCGTCGATCGAGGACATCGAGCTTGGCTACCGGATCTCCGGCGCGGGCCACCGGATCGTTCTCGACCCAACGCTCTTGTGTAAGCACCTCAAGGTCTGGACGATCCACAATTCGGTGATGACCGACATCTTCAAGCGCGCCCTGCCCTGGTCGCGCCTGATGATTGGGCGCGAAGGCGTCACCAATGACCTCAACACCGGTGACGCTGAAAAGCTCCGGGCGGTGCTTGCGTGGTGCCTCGTCTTCTCGGTGCTGGTGCTGCCGATCGTGCCCGTTGTCTGGCCTCTGACCCTCCTGTTGGCCGCCGGCGCACTTTTTGCAAACTGGCAACTGGCGGCGTTTCTTGCCCGCCATGGTGGCCCGGGCTTCGCTCTTCTCTGCATGGCCTATCACCAGTTCTACTACATGTACTCCTCGGCCACCTTCGCTTGGTGCCTGTTTGAGTACCACGTGCTGGGCCGCCGCGATGTGAGCCCCGTCGGCGCCTGAGCAGATCTTCCAAGAGGACGGCTCCGGACACCGGTTCTTTCGAAAGAGAAGACTGGATGGAAACAACGCCGACTGAGCGCCCAGCATTGTGGCAAACATGTGGCCTCTGGAAGGCAGCAGCGGCGGATTTGTTCAAGAAGACTCGAATTCTCGGCAATTGAGCTATATCAAATTTTTAAGTGATGGCTGCGCGCCAATCGGATCACGCGGAACACGGTGGCGTTCCCCGAGATGGTTTGGTGAGTGGCAGGAGTGACGTCGAAGCGGGTGTGGGTGAAAGTGCGTATGAGGGCGACGCCGATCTTGTCGAGACAGTAGCGGGTCGTGGTCCATCGTCATGAAACGATGGCGCCAAAGACCCTTAGCCGACATTTCAGCCTCGAACATCGTCGCGTGATCCCCGGCCGCTTCGGCGGAGAGATTGGGAATAGGTGGTAAAGTGAGTGACGCAATGAAGTCTGGCTCTTCCAAATCAGTTGTGGTCGTCGGCGGAGGCCCCGCGGGCCTGACGGCGGCTTACGAGCTTCAAAAGCGCAGCGACGATCACGTCCCGGTCGTCTTCGAAGGCTCTGACATGGTGGGCGGTATCTCCCGGACCGAGTCGCACAACGGCTACCGGTTCGACATCGGCGGTCACCGCTTCTTCACCAAGGTCAAAGAGGTCGAGGATCTCTGGACCGAGATCTTGGCCGACGACTTCATCACCGTGCCCCGCTCGAGCCGGATCTATTACCAGAACCGGTTCTACGATTATCCTCTGAAGCCCATCAACGCGCTCACCAATATCGGGATCTACGAGAGCTTTCGGATCATCGGAAGCTACATCAAGTGGAAGATCCGTCCCTATCGGAATGAGCACAGCTTTGAAGAGTGGGTGATCAACCGCTTCGGCGGCCGCCTCTACAAGCACTTCTTCCGCAGTTACACGGAAAAGGTCTGGGGTATGGACCCCCGCGAGATCCAGGCCGATTGGGCCGCGCAGCGGATCAAGAACCTCTCACTCTGGAAAGCCGTTTGGAACGCGCTTTCAGGCGCCAATGACACCACGAGCCTGATCGAGGAGTTTCGCTATCCGCGCCTCGGCCCCGGCATGATGTGGGAGAAATGCGCCGAGAAGATCAACGAACGCGGCGGCGAGGTCCGGATGCGCTCGGAAGTGGTGAAGGTCCACCACGAAGGCAGCCGCGTGACCGCGATTGATGTGCGCAAGTGGAGCCCCGATGGCGAGGATCTGGGAACGGAAACCGTCACGGGTGACTACTTCATCAACTCCATGGCGATGCGCGATCTCGTCCATGCGTTCGACAATCCGCCGGCCGATGTCGTCGAGGCGGCGAACAAGCTGAGATATCGCGACTTCCTGATCGTCACATTGGTGCTCAACAGCGCCGACCCGTTCCCGGATAACTGGATCTATATTCACAGCCCAGACGTGCGCGTCGGCCGGATCCAGAACTTCCGCGCCTGGTCGGAAGAGATGGTGCCCGACCCGAACACCGCCTCTATTGGCATGGAATATTTCTGCAACGTGGGCGACGATCTTTGGGAGATGTCGGGTGAGGAATTGCACGCGCTCGCGTCCAAGGAACTCGCGCGGCTCGGTCTCGCGACCGAGGACATGGTGCTGGACAGCGCGGTGATCCGCCAACCTAAGGCCTACCCTGTCTACGATGGCGATTACAACGACGCGCTCGAGACCATCGAGGCCTGGATCCGCACCTTCGACAACTTCCAGACCGTCGGCCGAAACGGGCTCCACCGCTACAACAATCAGGATCATTCGATGCTCTCGGCGATGTACGCCGCGCGAAACATCCTGGGTGGTGAGTTCGACGTCTGGAACGTGAATGTGGAGCAATCCTATCACGAGACGGCCGATGCCGAGGACACTCAGGAGCGTCCGCAGGCGGCGGCGCGGCCAGCGCGGGAACTGCAGGGCCAGGCCGCCAGCTAAGGCGGCCGAGCCGCGCCTTGCGGAGGAGCGTCTTCGCACGGGGGTGAGTGGGTCGTCCGGCGACGACCCGTCGCGCCGCGGGCGCAAAGTTGGTCCGGCGGCCTTCTTCGCCCGACGTCGCGCCTGTGGCATCGTCGAATTGTAGTGTCGCCGCCGATGCCGGCCGAGGTGTCGGGCGGCGATCTCTGTTTGGTGCTGCCGGGATTTAGCTGCCCTTTTGTCGTAAAGGCTTGGCGGCACGGGAGGCTCTGGGCCTGTGTTCGTGGCGGTGTACGGGGTGTGTACAGCCTGTGTACGCGTTGTGCGAGGCTATGGTTCAGGCCATGTATGCGAATGCTTCGCAAGAGCATTGACTTGTTGAGAATGATTATCAATATAGTTCTTGGAAAATCGATGCGATTCGAAGAGGTGCAGCTGTGATCAGCTTGGCGAACAGACGGCAGGTTTTGGGGGGTCTCTTTGGCGTTGCGGCAGCCGCAATGGCGCCTGCTGTGCGCGCGTCCGGAACCCTCAATGTGGTGGCCACAACGGGAATGATCGCTGATGCGACCCGAGCCGTCGGAGGCGAGCTGGTCACGGTTCGCGCGCTGATGGGCCCGGGTGTCGACCCACATGCCTACCGCCAAACACGCAGTGATATCGTAGCCATGGCCGGCGCGGATCTTGTTCTCTGGCACGGGCTTTATCTCGAGGCGCAGATGGAGGAATTCCTCCTTGAGCTAAGCGCCAGTCGCCCGGTGGTGGCCCTTGGGGAAACCCTTGATTCCTCTAAGCTTCTTTCCCATGACGACTACCAGAACCGGTTCGACCCGCATGTCTGGATGGTTCCTGGTCTTTGGAAGGACGTCGTCCTGGCGATCCGTGACGCACTGACCGAAGCCATGCCGGATCAGGGCGAGGTACTGACTGCGAACACCTCCGCCTACCTCGCCGAGCTCGACGACCTTTCGGACTATTCCGCAAAGGTCCTGGCGTCGGTTCCCGAAACCGCCAGGGTCCTGCTGACGGCCCATGACGCGTTCAATTATTTTGGCGAGGCGTATGGGTTCGAGGTGCTGGGCATCCAGGGAATTTCGACTCAGTCGGAGGCGGGACTGAAGCGCATCAGCGATTTGGTTGATATGCTTGTGAGCCGCCAGATTGGCGCCGTTTTCGTCGAGAGCTCCGTGTCCGATCGCAACATTCGCGCCCTCATTGAAGGCGCCGCCGCACAGGGGCACGAAGTGGTGATCGGCGGCGAGCTCTTCTCGGACGCAATGGGCGAGCCCGGCACATATGAAGGCACATATATTGGCATGATTGATCACAACGCCACCGCCATCGCCAGCGCGCTTGGTGGAACGGCGCCTGCGGGCGGCATGGCGAACCGCCTCGACGGATGAGGAATGAACACGCATATCCCGCGCTGGTTGCCGAGGACGGTGCCTCGGTTGTCAAGCTCCCCGAAAAGGGGCCGCTAGACATCCGGGGCCTGACCGTTGCCTATGGTGACAAACCCGCCGTTTTTTCCGTCGATGCAAGCTTCGCGCCAGGAGCGCTCACCGCTATTGTCGGGCCGAACGGTGCGGGTAAATCGACACTTCTGAAAGCGGCACTCGGCATTATTCCGGCGCTCTCGGGGGAAATCTCGAGCTTTGGTATGCCGCTCGATTCCGTCCGCGACAGGATCGCCTACGTCCCTCAGCGTGCGAGCGTCGACTGGGACTTTCCGGCGAGCGTGCTCGACGTGGTCCTCATGGGCCTCTACCACCGCGTCGGGCTTCTCGGTCGTCTGAGCGGCGCCTCGAAAGCGCACGCCCAAGCCTGCCTGCACCGCGTGGGCATGGCGGATTTTCAGGACCGCCAGATCGGTAAGTTATCGGGCGGACAGCAGCAGCGTGTGTTTCTCGCACGTGCCCTGGCCCAGGATGCCGACCTGTATCTCTTGGATGAGCCCTTCGCGGGCGTCGATGCGGCCACTGAACGGGCAATCATTGACGTGCTCAAAGAGCTGAAGCGCTCTGGTGAAGCTGTGGTTGCGGTCCACCACGACCTCGCAACTGTCGAGACATATTTCGACCGGGTCCTGATGCTGAACGTCCGCCGCATTGCCGAAGGTCCGGTGACCACGACATTCAACGCTGAAACTCTCTCGGCAACCTATGGCGGGCGTCTGGCTGCGACCCATATCGACCATCTGACGCTCGCAACCTGATGTCGCCCTTCGTCGATGCGCTCTTGCTCGGCGCAGGATACAACGCGGCGCTGGTGGGACTTGGAGCGGCCTTATTGGGCTTTGCGGCCGGCGCAAGTGGCACGTTCCTATTCTTGAGAAAACGCGCCCTTGTCTCGGACGCGGTGGCCCACGCGACGCTACCCGGTGTTGCCCTGGCTTTTATGGTCATGGTCGCCATTGGCGGAGACGGCCGAAGCCTGGCGGGCCTTCTCGCGGGCTCGGCGCTAAGCGCCTTGGCTGGTCTTTTGGCCGTGGAGTGGATCGTCAGATCTACGCGCCTCTCCGAAGACGCGGCCATTGGCGCTGTTCTGTCGGTTTTCTTCGGTTTGGGCGTGGTTCTGCTGACGGTGATCCAAACGATGAGCGCGGGCCGCCAAGCAGGGCTTGAAGGGTTTCTCCTTGGCTCCACCGCCGGAATGCTCTTCGAGGATGCAATAGTCATCGCCGTGGGTGGAGCGCTCACCGTCGCGGCCACGTGGATCCTGAGGCGACCGATGACGCTCGTGGCGTTCGACCCTGAATTTGCCGCCGCCCAGGGGTATGACGTACGCCGGATCGATCTGGCAATCATGGGACTGGTGCTTGCGGTAACGGTGATTGGCCTCAAGCTCGTTGGGCTCATCCTGATTATCGCCCTCTTGATCATCCCGCCCGTAACGGCACGGTTCTGGACCGAACGCGGTGGCCGCGCCATGTGGATCGCGGGGGCGTTCGGCTCATCCTCGGGATATATCGGATCGGCGCTCTCGGCGTCCGCACCGGCCTTGCCGACGGGCCCGATCATCGTTCTGGTCGCCACCGCGTTTTTCGTCGTCTCGCTTCTCTTCGCTCCCGCACGTGGGGTCGCAGCGGCCATTCTCAGGCATCGAACCTTCCAAGCCCGAGTGCACCGGCGGCAAGGCCTTCTCGCTCTTGCCCGCGACGAACACATCCATGACCCGCTTACCTTGCGCCTCCTACGCGCGGAGGGGCTCATCCGCCGCGACGGAGTGGCAACCGCGTCAGGCCGGGCCCAGGCGGCCCGGGTGGCGCGTGATGAGCGTCGATGGGATGTCGCCCGGGAGATCCACCAGAATACCGGTTTGACCGGCCGCTACGACGGGCTGACGCCAATAGATGAAGTCCTCACCGGTGACGAGATCGCATTGATTGACGCGCGACTGGGTGGACCGAAAGGCGTCGGAGGGACCACGTAATGGGAGCCGAGTTCGTCGCATTCTCCTTGCCACCCATGGTCATCGGCGCGCTTGCGGCCATGGCCTGCGCACTCCCCGGGAACTTCTTGGTTCTGCGGCGCCAAGCGCTGATCGGGGATGCGATCAGCCATGTCGTTCTTCCTGGAATCGTGGTTGCGTTTCTGCTCACCGGGTCCGTGGCAGCCGCCCCGATGCTCATCGGCGCGGCGGCGGCGGCAGTTGTTGCCGTGCTCTTGATCGAAACTGTTAAGCGCATTGGTGGGGTCGAACCTGGCGCAGCGATGGGCGTGGTCTTCACCGCACTGTTTGCCGGTGGCGTTCTCCTGTTGGAGCAATCGGACACGTCGAACGTACACCTCGATGTCGAACACGCATTGATGGGCAATCTCGAGTCGCTGATCTGGCTCGATGCCAAGGGCTGGAGTTCGCTTATCGATCCCGTCGCGTTGGCACAACTTCCTTAGGAATTTCCGCGGATTGCGGCGGTAGCGCTTGGGATCGCCGGTCTGACAGCGTTCTTTTGGCGTTGGCTCAAGATCTCTACCTTCGACGAAGGCTTCGCGCGAACGCTCGGGCTTCCAGTTGGCATCATCAGTTTTGGACTTGTGGTGACCGCTGCAATTGCAGCCGTCGCGGCCTTTGACGCCGTTGGATCGATTATCGTGATCGCGATGTTTGTCTGCCCGCCCGCCGCCGCCCGACTTATGACCAATCGGCTTGGCGTGCAGGTGGCTTGGAGCCTTGTGTTCGCAGTCCTTTCGGCGGTGTTGGGCTATGTGCTCGCGGGCTACGGTCCTCTCTGGCTAGGCGCAGAGCACGCGGTCAGTGCGGCCGGGATGGTGGCTGCCGTCTCCGGACTAGTCTTTGCGGGCGCCTGCCTGTGGGGGCCGTGTCGAAAGCGCGTTGGAGCCGTTGGAGGGTAGACGTGAGGAGCGCCGGGCGACGGCCGGGCGCGACATGGATTTACCGGCAGAACGCCCCG
>JBCCKB010000147.1:0-8299 GCA_039027595.1 Pseudomonadota bacterium
CGAAAGAATGTGGTGTGAACCGCACCGATGACGAGCTTGTCACCGCTTAGGCTGACCAGGAAAATCCGCGGCGCCCCTCCGGCGGGTGCGGCCACGTTCGAGATTGCGACCTCTCCCTCGACGGCGAGTGCTCGAAATTCCGCGAGCCGCGGGGCAGGAACTGTCTTGGGGCAGCTGTACTCCACCGCGAGATAGTCCGAGAGGACACGGCCAGTTTCAGGATCGGCCACGCAAACATGCCGAAAATGCAGGTTTTCAAATAAGTTACGCGCCTCTTTTGCAGTCCCTGCGGCGATCATTGGCGCGAAGCTCTGAAAAGTGGCCACTAAGTCGCGATGGTAGGTTTCAAGCGCAAAGCCGATGTTCTGTGCGATCAGGAGGTGGCGCTCGTGCACCTGTTCGACCTCCGAGTTCAAGATCTCTGAACGTGGCCAAACCCAAAATACGAACAGCGGAGCACCCGCCGTTAAGACAAACGCCGCGATCAGGACAAAGCGCAGACCAAGGACCATTCCATTCTCACGCTGCTGCTGGCCCAGCCTCGTGGAACGCTGGATCCGCCGGACACTGCACTTAATACGTGTAAATGTAAACTTTATACCCGTTTAGGATGTAGCTCTGTTACCCCTACATATGGGCTTGCTCACGGCGGCCAGATCAATGGGATCAGCAGAGTGGCCGAGCACGCCAACAAGAGATTTAGCGGCAGGCCAACCTTGGTGAAGTCAGTGAATTTGTAGCCTCCTGGGCCGTACACGAGCGTGTTGGTTTGGTAGCCTATGGGGGTGCAAAATGCCGCGGAAGCCGCGAACATGACCGCAACGACAAGCGGACGCGGATCGAGGCCGAGAGCAACACCTAGCTGAATTGCGATTGGAGTAAGGATCACGGCCACGGCATTGTTAGTCACAAGCTCGGTGAGCGTCGAGGCCAGCAAATAGACGACCAAAATTACCACCGCAGGGGGCGCTTGCGCTAACACCGGCTCAATCGCCGCGACAACCAAGGCCACCGATCCAGCCTCTTGCAGCCCGGCACCGACCATGAGCATCGCGAAGATGAGGGCCAGGAGCCGGCCCTCGATCATCGAGAACGCTTCATCGGCATCGATGCAGCGCGCAATCAGGACAATTGCCACCGCAAGTAGGGCGAGGGCGAGAATATCGGCCACACCCAGCGCCGCGAGCAGCACAACCGAAGCCAGGGCCGCGACGGCGATCCATGCCTTCTCGCGCCGGTAGGGCTGGTCGACGGGCTTGGCGATATCAACGAAATCCATGTCGGAGGCGAGCCGTTGGATGTCGTCTGGTGCGCCTTCTAGCAACAAGGTGTCGCCAACGCGGATCACCACATCGTCAAGTTGTCGTCCAATGTTCTCGTTTCTTCGATGTACCGCCAGCGGGTATACGCCGTACCGTCTACGGAGCCGCATGGCGCCCAGCGAACGTCCAATCATTCGACAGCCCGGCGAAATCAGCACTTCGACAGTCTCCGTTTGCACCGACGACAGCGTATCGACAGGCCTTAGGTTCGGGTTCGCTTGTAGGCCAAGCAATTCGCCAACCTCTGTGCGCAAGACCACCCGGTCGCCCGCGTTTAGGACCACGGCCGCCATATCTCTGCGCAGGGACGCATCGCCGCGAAGTACATCGACCACCCTTACGCGGTCTCGCTTGAAAAGCTCCACCTCCAGCACCGACTGGCCAATAAGCTGACTGTCCTCTGGAAGAGCTACTTCGGTGAAGTACTTCATGCGCCGCCGATCCGAGAGCATCACGCCCATGGACTGCCGGTTAGGCAAAAGACGTCGGCCGACGAAGTAAAGGTACGCCGCACCCAATGAGACCTGCACAAGACCCAATGGCGCAATCTCAAAAATCGAGAACGCGTCCATGCCCTGGGCCCGGGCGACACCGTCGACCAAGAGGTTTGTCGAGGTTCCAATGAGCGTGACCGTCCCACCCAGAATAGCGGCGTAAGAAAGCGGTATCAGCACCTTCGAGGGTGCCACGCCCATTCGCTTGGCCAATTGCACAAAGACCGGGATCATCAATACCACCACGGGCGTATTGTTCAAAAATGCCGAAGCCGCGCTAACGATGGCCAGACTTGCCAGGAATGTCCGCCAGGGCGCCGTCTCAACATGCGCGTCAACGCGCATTGTAAGCCAGTGCAGGGCGCCGGTGCGCACGAGTCCGCCCATCACCAGGAACATGGCCGCAATGGTCCAGGGCGCGGAATTCGAAAACACCCCGCGCGCGACCTCAAACGGCAAGAGCCCAAGAACGAACATCACCGCCGCTCCCCCGATTGCCACGACCTCGGGGGGATAGGTCTCACGGGCAAACATCACGAGCATCGCGACAATGATGAAGAGGCCAGCGAGAGCAAGGATCGCCGGATCGACCGCAAACGCATTCAGCATGATCTCGTGTCCTCGCCCCGCTCTGGTTCCAGACCAGGGACCTTAACTGCATGTTTGGCGTCAGCACGCGCCCCGCGATGACGGGGCTGAACCAGAAAAAGGCCGAGCATCATGAGCCCAAGCGCTCCCCACACGAAGCCCGAATAACGCTCTCCCAAAATCAGCATCGCCCAGATCACGCCGAACCCCGTTACAAAGTAACTGACCTGCGCGGCGAAGGTGGCTCCAGCCCGTCCGACCAGCCAAACGTAACCTGAATAAACCACCGAGTGGAGTATGGCGGAGGCTGCAAGCGCCCGGTCGGGCGCGCCCCAGGGCGGACGCGGATCAATAAACTGACCTGAGACAATGGCCAAAGGCAAAATCAGCACCGCGCCCAAAAGCGACGCGCCCATGAGGACTTGTACAGGCGATGCGCCATAGGTCCCCCACTTAGCGACGACATTCCCTTCGATGGCATAAAAGAACGGCGCAACCATGGCGAGCGGTACAAATGCCAAAGCTGCTCTGTCCGGCAGGCTCGCTTCGGGGGCCATGATCAAGCAGACGCCAATGAACCCAGCGACCACGCCCAAGAGCCGAAAAAACGAGAACCTGTCGATCCCCAAAGCAAGCGCGACCGGGAACGCAAAGATCGGCACCATCGCAATGACAATTGACAAGAGACCGGCCGGGAGATGCACGGCCGCCGCGTAGCTCGCGCTGTTTGGCAAAAGCGTTCCGAGAAGTGCGACGATGACATAGAGCCGAACGGGCTTGGGTCCTAGTGGAAGTGACCGTCCACTGAGATGCACGACCAATCCTAGGGTAATGGCCCCAATCACCATCTGCCAGAAAATCAAACCGAACGGCCCGTAGCCTTCGCTTACGGCGATCTTGACCAACGGGAGGGTAAGCCCCCATCCCGCGCCAAACAGCACAAGGACACCGGCGAGGGCCAGACGTTCTCGGCTCAAGGGCCTGCCTCTGAGAGATGCCCCCCCTGGCGTACGGGCAGGATGCGCGTGGCCGTCCCGTTCTTGTCGTTGGTTTCTACGATAACACCGGCAAGGGTCGCCTCGCCCATTGCGGGCGTGAACCTCTCACGCCCCATACCGGTAATGAACCGCCGCATGGGCTCGGTCGGATCCATACCGATGATCGATCGGTAATCTCCGCACATACCCGCATCGGTCAGATACCCCGTCCCACCTGGCAGGATCATCGCATCGGCCGTGGGCACATGGGTATGTGTGCCAACGACCGCAGAGGTTTTGCCATCGCAGAAATGCCCCATGGCCATCTTTTCGCTTGTCGCCTCACAATGGATATCGATAAGCGCGGCCTGCACAATCCCGCCTCTGGGGTGTGCTTTCAAAACGGTCTCAACGGCGCTGAATGGATCCGAAAACGGCCGCTTCATGAAGACCTGTCCCAGTGCTTGGGCCACAAGAACCTTGCGCCCACGTCGATCCTGGAACACACCGAAACCCTTGCCAGGCGCGTCTCTGGCGAAGTTCAAAGGCCGGATCACGCGAGGCTCGTTCTTGATGAAATCAAGCATCTCCTTTTGGTCAAACGCGTGGTCCCCCAGCGTTATCACGTCCGCGCCGGCCTCCAGGAGAGACGTGGCATGTGCAGCCGAGAGCCCTGCCCCGCTGGTCGCGTTCTCACCGTTGACCACGACGAAATCGAGCTTCCAGTCGTCGCGCAGCCCAGGCAATAGGTCCGAGACAGCCCCCCGCCCCGACCGACCCATAACATCGCCGAGAAAGAGCAGTCGCATACGAGAACCCGTAGGGCGCGTACGCAGCGAGAGCAAGGGGCTGGCACGCGAAAGCCATGTTTCGCGAATTCGCGTCAACGTGCCCGGAAAAAAGACAGCTTGTGCACAGCGAGTGATCCGCTCCGCAAAACGTGCAGACCTCGCCCTGGTGTTTTTGGGCCTACAAGCTTAGGTGCCATGAAGGTGAGGCCCCGATGACACTCTCAATCCCTTTTGACAACAGCTATGCGCGGCTGCCGCAGAGATTCTACACGCGCATGCACCCTACACCCGTTCCGGCCCCGGGCCTTCTCAAAGTCAACGAAGACTTGGCGCGTGAACTTGGTCTCGACCCCAACGAACTTGCCGACCCTGAGGGCCTCGCTATCCTGTCGGGCAATGTCACGCCCGATGGCGCGGCTCCGCTAGCCCAGGTCTACGCTGGTCACCAGTTCGGCGGCTGGTCCCCTCAGTTGGGCGATGGCCGCGCACTCCTTTTGGGTGAAGTGCTCGACAAAGAAGGCAACCGCCGCGACATCCAGCTCAAGGGCTCCGGCCCCACGCCCTATTCACGAATGGGCGACGGACGCGCTTGGCTGGGCCCCGTGATCCGCGAGTACATTGTCTCCGAGGCCATGCACGCCCTTGGCATTCCAACGACCCGCGCACTGGCAGCGGTCACCACTGGAGAGAAGATCGTGCGGGAGCGAGCGCTCCCGGGCGCCGTACTGACCCGCGTCGCGGCAAGCCATATTCGCGTCGGCACCTTTCAGTATTTCGCAGCTCGCGGGGACACGGAAGCGATTGAGGTTCTCACCCGCCACGCGATCACCCGCCACTATCCGGGGGCCGAAGGCGCCCTTGGTCTGCTTGACGCGGTGACCGCCGCCCAAGCCAACCTTGTTGCCAAGTGGATGGGCGTGGGCTTCATCCACGGCGTCATGAACACCGACAACACCACGATATCCGGTGAAACGATCGACTACGGACCTTGTGCCTTCCTAGATGCATACATCCCAGACAAGGTTTTTTCCTCGATCGACAGTTTCGGGCGCTACGCCTATGGCCGCCAACCTCAGATCATGGTCTGGAACCTCGCCCAATTCGCCACGGCCCTGTTGCCCCTGATTGACGCCGACCAGAATACGGCCATTGAAAGCGCCACGAACTCGGTCAACCGCTTTGGAACGCTGTTCAGCTCGGCCTGGGAGCATGAGTTTGCCGCCAAGCTTGGCCTCGACAGCCCCGAGGAGGAGGATGCGAACCTGGCGGAAGACCTGATGGCGCTTATGGCCGCCGATGGCGCCGACTTCACGAATGCGTTTCGCGCCCTCGGCTCGCCACAAGCCCGCGATCAGTTTTCGGATCGCGCAGCGTTCGACGCCTGGGAGGCCCGGTGGCATGCGCGTACGGCCCGCGATCTAGGCGACCGGGAGGCCATCATGCGGCGGGCAAACCCGGCGATCATCCCAAGGAACCATCAAGTCGAAAAGGCCATAAACGCGGCAATCGACGGCGACCTGGCTCCGTTTACGCGCCTCGTGGAGGCACTCTCGTTTCCTTTCGAGGATGACCCAGCGACCCTCGACCTGCGCCGTCCGCCAACCGGTAGCGAGGAAGTCAGGCAGACTTTCTGCGGCACGTGAAATGTCAGCAGTCGATGGCCACCACCAAGGTGTTAAGGCGTCCCGGGTGTGCCCTAGGGATCTCCTGACGCGGGTCGGTTCATCAACCATAGCCCTGCGACAACCAGCGCAAGCGCTCCGAGAATCTCGGGCCCGACGGCCTCGCCCAACAAAAGTGCGCCGAAACCGACACCGAAGATCGGTCCAAGAAAGCTATAGGCGGCCACACTCGCTGGCGGGTACACAGAAAGCAGCCAAAGCCAAAAGATGAACCCCGCCGAGACCATGATCACAACCTGAAAGCCAAATCCCCAAAGGTGGATTGGCGCAAGCTCTCGGATCAGCGGTCCAAATAACGGTGACATGCCCGTTAGCACGACGGCGGAAATCGATATCTGCCAGAAAAGCTGCATCTCGGGACGCTCGTCGCGAAGACGGGTACCGCGGGCCACAAGCCCAATTCCCGCCCAGCAAATCGCCGCACCAAGCGCGCAGAGGTCTCCCATCAGCGAGGCTTCACCGGCCGAAGGACGCGCCAGGATCGCCCAGGCAACGCCGACGAAGGCGACGCTCAATCCGGCCGTCTTCGCCCGTGTCAAGCGCCCACCCGGGATCATCAGGTGGGCTCCCAGCGCCATCCAGACCGGCATCGAGTAGAAGATCACTGCGGTGCGGGTCACGGTCGTAAGGTCGAGGGCCACGAACAAAAGCAGGAACTCTGCAGAAAACACCAGCCCGAGCAGGATACCCGCCGGAGCGGTCCCCGGAAGCGCCTGAATTTTGCGACCGCGCAGAACAATCCAAAGTCCCACGCAAACCACAGCACCGGCCGACCGCATCCCGGCGAAGAAGACCGGCTGCAGACCTTCGTTGACGACCTTTATGACCACCTGGTTGAATCCGAGTAGTGCCGAAAAGAGCACGAGGGAAACAGCACCAAACGCGTCAATGCGGTCCTTGTTCGCCATCGCCCCACTCTCGCCGCAGAGCGCGACATCACCCCAATGCGGTGACATGGTCAAGATGCGCTTTTTGCTGCGAAGCTGGCGTGCTACGGCCCGTCAATGACCAGATTTCTAATCTATGATGTCTTCACGGACCGTCCGTTTGGCGGCAACCCTCTTGGGGTGATCCCTAACGCCACGGAAACGCCGGAAGACCAACTGCAAAAGATCGCCCGTGAGTTCAATTTTTCCGAGACCACATTTGTTTACCCACCTAAAGACCCAAGCCACACCGCGCGGGTCCGGATCTTTACGCCAACGCGAGAGATTCCCTTTGCCGGGCACCCTGTCATCGGAACGGCCGTGGCACTCCACGATCTTGGACAGGGCACGAAGATGACGTTCGAACTGGGTGTGGGTCCAATCGCGGTGGAGGCCGAGGACGGAATGGCGAGCTTCACGGCGACCCAGCCGCTCGAAAGAGGCGGACATCCGAGCCCGGAGGCGGTGGCGGCCTGCACCGGTCTCGACGCCGACGACATCCGCACGGATCAGATGGCACCTATCCAGGCGGGCTTGGGCCTCGAAATGGCCTTTGCCGAACTGAGGGACTTGGATGCTCTCATACGAGCAAATCCGGTGACAGATGCGTTTCGCTCCGCGGCGAGGGCCTATCCCACGAAGCTTGATTTCGCGCTGATGGTCTATGTCCGAGACGGGGGGACGATCCAGGCGCGGATGTTTGCGCCCCTGGACAATATCCCCGAAGATCCCGCCACTGGATCAGCGGCGGCGGCGCTCTCTGCCCTTCTAGCCGAGGCCGATGGCCGCGCATCGCGGTTTGTCATTCATCAAGGTAAGGAGATGGGTCGGCCATCACGAATTGAAACCGACGTGGTCCTTCACGCTGGGCAAACCGCGGCCGTAACTGTCTCGGGCCAGGCGGTCAGCGTGGCCGAGGGCGTGCTGACGCTCTGACATCAACCCTTCCCTGGGCCGCGCAGAGCGCCTATGACATAGCCCCGACCGACGTTCAGGGTTGATATGACGCAGACGATCATCGAGCGATGCGAGGAAAAAGGGCTCCGCCTGACGGATCAGCGTCGCACAATCGCCGACGTCCTCGAAGGCTCCGACGATCACCCCGACGTGGAGGCGCTCTATGCCCGTGCGTCCGAAGCAGACCCGAGAATATCGCTCGCCACGGTCTATCGCACCGTCAAGCTTTTCGAAGAGGCTGGCATTCTTGAAAAGCTCGAGTTTGGCGACGGTCGCGCGCGGTACGAAGATGCCGAGCGCGACCACCATGACCACTTGATCGATTTGCATTCGGGCCAGGTGATCGAGTTTGTCGATGAAGAGATCGAGGCCCTGCAAGAGCGGATTGCACGAAAGCTCGGTTATGAACTCAAGGGCCACCGCTTGGAGCTCTACGGGGTGCCCGCAAAAAAGCCCTAAGGATCTGCGCGGGTAGGACCGCCCGCAAATTGCCACATTAACGATCCGTTCGGAAACGACGTGGTAGCATTAACCCTGGGTTAAGCCTTGGGGGCTGCGCGTA
>JBCCKB010000148.1:0-8225 GCA_039027595.1 Pseudomonadota bacterium
ACATGGGCGAACCGGTCGCGGATGGCCTCAACGAGGCCGGGCGTCTCGGCGATGGCGTTCATGGTCGGGCGCTCCCTGCGGCAATTCTTCTGGCTCTTCATGCGCGAGCCGAGGAGCCTCCGCAAGGGCGCGAATTGGCACTCTGAACGGGTTGGTAAATCGGGCTGTTTCCAAAGACCTTCACCTTTGAATCGACTGAATGGAAAAGTCCAGCTTGCGACAAATCTGCTTTCGAAATCAGCCACATGCAAACTGTTGGGTGGATTGGTTTTCGATTCAGGTTCGCCGCTCTTTCCGTTAGCCTCCGGATCCAAATGATCGCAGTTCTTCAAGTCGCGGCGCGCCACGGGCGCGTCTTCCTTCTCGCGGGCCTGGCCGCGGGGTTCTTTCTGCCGGGGCTGGCGGCGGCGCTCCGGCCCTGGCTGCCAGAAATGATCGCATGTCTTCTGGCGCTCACCGCTTACCGGATTGGTCCTCGCGCAGCGATCGGCGGGTTCGCGGATCTTCGGCGGAGCCTCGCGCTTGTGGCGATCTATCAGTTGGTGCTTCCCCTCGCGGCGCTTGCTGTGCTCATGGCGTTTGGGGTTGCCGGTCATCCGTTGGCCCTCGCCGCGATCCTCATGTTAGCTGCACCTTCGGTCACCGGAGCCCCCAATTTCGCGATCCTCCTAGGCCATGACCCGGCGCCGGCATTGCGGCTCTTGGTTCTGGGAACGGCGGCGATGCCTGTCACCGTCCTGCCGGTCCTTGCCTTCGGTCCCGGACTTGGAAGCGGGGCTGAGACTGCGTCGGCCGCCCTGCGGCTTCTCGGTGTCATTGCTGCTGCGGCAAGCCTCGGATTTTTCATTCGATACAAGACGTTGCGGGAAATTCCGGTCGCCGGTCAGCAAGCCCTCGACGGAGCAGCATCCCTTCTGCTTGGCGTGGTCGTGGTGGGCTTGATGTCGGCTCTTGGCCCTGCCTTCTCCGTAAATCCGGCGAGCGTTCTGGCCTGGCTCGCGGCGGCGTTCGTGCTCAATTTCGGGCTTCAGTTTGCGGCCGCGGCTGTTTTCGGGCCCCGGAGCGAAACTCCGGGGTGGGCAATCGCCGCCGGCAACCGAAATATCGCTTTGTTCCTTGTCGCACTTCCCGCTGACATCACCGATCCTCTGTTGGTGTTTATCGGTTGTTACCAAGTGCCGATGTATTTGACCCCCATCCTCTTGGAGCGGCTCTATCGCGCGCATCGCTAACCGCCCGAGAGTGCGACAAATACTGAGGATTTCCGAATTCTGACCATTATTCGGACACTTTTTTCCGGCATCTCCAGCCTCGGTGAATTGTGTTCAGGGTGCACAGGAGAATCCTGGGCGCGCGGAGTCTGGGAGACGCATGAGCGAAGACCTGCGAGACGGCGAGGGCCACGAAGACGCAACCTTTGGGGATGAGCTTCCCAAGGGCACGACGCTCCTTCAAGGCCAGTACACGCTGACGCGCTTTTTGAATGCCGGCGGGTTCGGCATTACCTATCTTGCCTCCGACAGCCTCGACCGCACCGTGGTGATCAAGGAGTGCTTCCCGTCGTCCATGTGCTGCCGACGGAACCGCTCGGTCCAGGTCCGTTCCGAGAGCCATCAGGATGACTTCCGGTCCATCGTAAAGTTCTTCGGACAAGAGGCGCGGGCGCTTGCGAAGTTAAAGCACCCCAACATTGTCGGTGTTCACCAGGTCTTTGAAGACAATCAGACGGCCTATATGGCGCTCGATTTCGTCAAGGGTCAGGACCTTCTTGACATTATTGACTACGAACCCGACCGGCTCAGCCCGTCCGACATCCGACGGATGCTGATGCAACTCCTCAGCGCCGTCGCCTATATCCACGACCGCGGCATCCTTCATCGTGACATCTCGCCCGACAACATTCTTGTCGACGAGGCCAACAACCCCGTGATGATCGATTTCGGAGCGGCGCGGGAAGAAGCCACGCGACGCACGCGCATGGTGACACAGCATGCGACGGTGAAGGACGGTTATTCACCGCAGGAGTTCTATGTGTCGGGCGCAAAGCAAACGCCAGCCTCGGATCTCTATGCGCTTGCGGCCACCTTTTACCATCTGATCGCTGGTGAAGCACCGCCCGTGAGCCAGCTTCGCCTGTCAACCGTGGCCGAGGGCAACCGGGACCCTTACGTGCCGTTGGCATCGCTCAGCACAGATTTCGATCCCTATTTTCTTCACGCGATCGATAAATGCCTCGAGGTGTTCCCGAAAGATAGAATCCTCTCGGCGCAGGAATGGATGGTCGAGATCGATACCGAGCGCCGCCACAGTGCGGCCAAGGAGAAGGCGCAAGACGACGACAAGATGCACGCCGCTATCGCCTCGATCGTGGAAGAGACGAACGCGCTGGTAAAGCAATCGGGCAACAACCCCGAGCCGCCAAAGAAAAAGCGTGAGGGGCGCGGCGGTCTCAGAGAGCGGATGACGACGCGGGAGCGGGAGTTCCGATGGCAGCGGTACCGGGAACTTAACGATCGGGGAGATCTGGCCCAGACCGACCCCGAAACCAAGGACGGACCCCAAGACTCCGACGTGATCGTGCGCAAGCGGGTCCGCAAGAGAACTTTGATTAGCAAGGTGCTGGGCGGCGTACTCGGTCGCGACGATAACGACGACTCAACCGCCGCCGATATTGCAGAAAGGTGAGCAGATGAAATTTCTACAGGAGATGATCGCGAAAAAGCGCGCTCAGCAAGAAGAAGAGGATGTCGTGGACACATCGGCCCCGACGCCTGGTGTTGATGGTTTTGTCGCAGCGGACATGCCCCACGCGGTCTCCGCTGACGCGTTCGACGCGCCAGAAGTGACGGCCGAGGAGCCGGGAGCGGAAGATGCCCACGCACCCCACGGCACGGATGACGTTCACGGCTATGAAGATCCCAGAATCGACGATGGGTCCTACGATTGGGATCTCGAGGATGAGGCGGAAGATCCCGAGGATCTCGCGCAAGGCGCACCCGCGCCCCATCCTTTCGAAGTGCCAAACCCCGTGGCGGCGCACTCTGAATATGATGACGAGGACGATGACGAAGACGATATGAACTACGCCGCGTCGATGGTTCTGAAGGACATCGTTGCCCGCAGTCAGGCCGACGACTTCATTCCGCAGGACGGGGCCCTGCAAGACGGTACATTTGCTCAGGATACCCAACCATCCTTGCCACCAGAGGCGCCCCAGTCTCCGGTTGAGCAGCAGGTGCAAAAGCTGCGTGTACAGCGCAAGATCTGGGATATGGACGCAGAAACCGACGAGCCATTACCGGAAGCCCCGGACCTGGTTTCCGAAGATCCCGCCATGCCAGACGTCGCAGGCCACCCTGAAGTCGCGGCCGAGGCTCAGGCTCCGTCGCTCGAGCCAACCCCGGCTCCGGAACCCCAAGCGGAACATCCCGCGCCCAGTGCTGCGCCGAACCCGCAGTCGCGCCGCGGCGGTCGCGTCAAGACGCGGATCCTAGGGTTTCACAAGCCCGAAGAGGCCACGCCCGACCCATTTGCTGCTCCGCAAGTTGCCGCCATTGCACCAGGCGATCCGCAGTTTCCCGTGGGGTGGATGGTCGTGGTGGAAGGTCCCGGCAGGGGCGCATCGTTTACGCTGACGGCAGGCGCCTCGAAGATCGGTCGTGGCGAGGATCAGGCGATCCGGCTCGACTACGGGGACACCTCGATTTCGCGGGACAACCATGCCGCCGTTGCCTACGACAACGAACAGCACTGCTTTTTCATTGGTCACGGTGGCAAGGCGAACCTCGTTCGCTTGAACGACATGCCCGTTTTGTCCACCGAGCCCTTGTCCGATGGCGATGATATCCGCATCGGAGAGACGACCCTGCGTTTCGTGGCCTTCTGCGGCCCCGATTTCTCATGGGATGGCGACGGCGACGGAGACAGCCGTTATGCCGCAGCGGAGTGACACCACTCGCTTTGAGGCCGCCTCGGCCCTGATCCAAGGGGGGCGTGATCACCAGGAAGACGCGGTGGTCACGGATTTTCCCTTGGGCAGCGATCTGGGCTTGGTCGTCCTGTCAGATGGGATGGGTGGCCACGCCGCCGGCGATATTGCCTCGAAGATCGTGATGACAGAGGTCTATAGCGAACTGAAATTTCAATCGACCGACCCAGCGGCCTTTGCCGCGCATCTCCCGGATATTTTAAGAAATGCCGCGCTGTCGGCGAACGATTGTGTGCGCGCGCATATCGAGGAGAACCCCAGTGCCTACGGCATGGGCGCGACCTTGGTGGCCGCGACGCTTTTGGGTGACCAACTCAACTGGATTTCGGTCGGGGACTCCCCACTTTACGTATTTCGATCCGGGGAGCTGAAGCAGGTCAATGAAGACCACTCAATGGCACCGCAGATTGATCTGATGGTGACCTCGGGTATGATGTCAGCCGACGCGGCGGTAAACCATCCCGATAGAAACGCGCTTACATCGGTGCTGGCCGGAGACGAAATTCCAAAAATTGATTGCCCTCGCGCGGGCATGACCCTGTTGCACGGAGACATTGTGCTGGCCGCTTCCGACGGCTTGCAGTTCTTGGAAGACGACGAAATCCGCGGCGTGCTTGAGTGTGATTGCGACAAGAGCAGCGCCACGATCGCCCGGCACTTCTTGGCAAAACTCGATGAACTGGGCGACCCCGACCAAGACAATACCTCGCTGGCCGTGATCAAGATTGAAATTGCAAGTGCGGATGAGACACCGGTCGACCTTAACCAAGACGCGCTGGGCCTAGAGGAGTCGGCATGGGTTGGCTACGGATCCGCCGATGTTTCAGATGCCGGAGCGTGGCAAACCGAGGCCGCGATTATCGATGATGTTGCCGTGGAAACGCTGCCGATCCGTCGCGCCGTGACCGACCAAGAACCCGCTGATCCGCAGGTTAGGCCCCGCCGCGTGGTGTTTGAAAGTGATCGGAAGTCCGCCCGGCCGAAAAAGGCGAAGGCAAAGACATGAACAAGCCCACGATGATTGATGACATCGCCGAACGGTTGCGGTTGGTTGCTGAGACGGCGTCGAGCCCATCGATAGCCGTGCAGGCTCGGCGGCTGATCATCCGGCTCAACGCTCCGGTCTCTGTTGCGCTGCTTGGATTTCCCGGTGCGGGAAAGCTCGCACTCCTGAATGCTCTGGCCGAACGCAGGGTGCTACCCGAGGCCGCTCGGGGAGTGACGTCCGAGCTTCGGTTCGGTGCGGGAACGGCGGCGCAGATTACGTTGTCGGATGGGACCGTCGTGACACAAGCAGAGCCTCTCGATTTGGAGCTTCTGGAAGCGGCGGTGTTTCTTGAAATTGAGCGGCCGCTGCCGGTCCTGCGCCGCATTAGCTTTCTCAACGTTGTGGCGTCCCCGGATCCAGGCGAACAGAAAGCCGCGATTTCCTGGGCCGCCCGTCGCAGTGATATCGCGCTCTGGTGTACGGCAACCTACGGGCGCGCAGATCGGCTCACATGGGCCTCGGTTCCAGACGGTATACGCGACCACGGCTTCTTGGTGCTCACGGGATGCGACGGTGAGCAGGCCGCCGAGATCAAGCGCCGTCACGAGGGTGATTTTCTCGAAGTCTATTCGGTTGACCTCGCAGGCGCGGCGGACGGACGATCGGCAAGCCTGGGTGAGCTTGCCGACAGGATCTCCTACCATGTCGAGTTGGGGCGCAGAGCCGATGCCGATGGGGCACGGCTGTTCCTTCGCAGCCAAGAGCGGGGACGCAACAGGACGCACCCTAACTCTCGTCCGGTCACCCGACCTCGGACAAGACCGGTGACCAAGCCGCGGTTGGTCGAGGCGCCGCTGCAAGAACACCCCATCGAGACGCTCGATACCCCGTCGGAACAGGCGCCAACCCGGGATTATCCCAAGGCGCTTTTTGGGGCGGGGTTTGGGTATCTCAGGGACCGTGGTCAGTCGCTCTTGCAGGCGGTGAACAGCGCCGATGCGCCCGATGATCAAGAAGTCTTGGCCCATTGCACCGAAACGCTCGAGCATCTCTCTGAACTGGTGTCCTCCCATGACGAGGCCGCGTCCGCCGAGGAGCTCTCCGAGTTCGTCATGGAAGCGGAGAGCCTTGTGATTCTCTTGGAGAACGAAAAAAGCGACGAGGCCGCTGTTGAAGCCGTTTCGATCCTCTTGCAGGTCCGCCGGGAGTTTGAGGTCGGCCTTGCGGCGTAACTCTCACTTACCTGGCTCCGGGACAGAAATCGGCCTTATAATCACCACTTTGTACCTGCACAACGTTCGGGACGACGTTTGTCTTGCTGGTCCGATCTGGCCGGTGTCAGCCCGGACCTGGACGGCTGGCTGCATTTCGTGAGTTTGAGGTTGGTCGATGAACGCTGAGCAGAAAATTGAACTGGACGACATTGTCGCTGGCCCAACGAATACGGGGTTGCTGCGTTCGGGCTTAAGTGGCCTGCGGGACTTCGCCGATAACCTCGACACCCTGGACGCGGCGATCGGAACGCTTTCGGATCTGGGTGACCGCGCGGCGGCGCGCAATGCGAAAAAGCTCCAGCGGCAGATGCGCAAGTTCGAGCCTAGCGTGACCATGATTGGTCAGGTGAAGGCGGGCAAGACGTCGCTTGTAAACGCGCTTGTGGGATGGCCAGATCTTCTGCCCGCCGACGTCAATCCTTGGACCTCGGTTGTGACGTCGCTGCATTTGAGCCCGAAACCGCACCTGGAAGGCAATCACGCGAGCTTCCGGTTCTTCGAGGAAGACGAGTGGACCCGGCTCCTGGAGCGCGGTGGCCGGATCGGTGAACTCGCCGGTCGGGCTGGCGCGGACGACGAGCTTCAGAAGGTTACAGCGCAGCTAGCGGCGATGCGTGAGAAGTCTCGCAGCCGCCTTGGCAACAAATTCGAAATGCTCATGGGCCAGGAGCATTCCTACGGCTACTTCGATAGCGAGCTGATCGAGCGCTACGTCTGTCTGGGTGATGATTTCGAAAGCGACACCGAGACCTCCACTTCCCAGGGTCGGATCGCAGACATAACGAAGTCGGCGGACCTCTTCCTGCACCGCGAGGAGTACCCGGTCGAATTCTGCATCCGCGACACGCCGGGGGTGAACGACACGTTCATGATGCGCGAGCAGATCACGATCCGTGCAATCCGCGAGAGCCGGATGTGCGTTGTGGTCTTGTCCGCGCATCAGGCCTTGTCGACGGTTGACATGGCGCTGATCCGGCTGATTTCGAACCTCCCATCGCGCGAGGTCATTATCTTCGTCAATCGGATCGACGAACTCGCCAAACCTTCTGAACAAGTTCCCGAGATTCGCGAGAGCATTCGCAGGACGTTGGCCGAGCATCAGGGTCCGGCGGATGCCGAAATTGTCTTCGGAAGCGCGTACTGGGCGAACCACGTGCTCTCGGGCGCGCTCCAATCGCTGGAAGACGCCAGTAGGGCCGCCTTGCTCGATTGGTCGGAAACGGAAGCTGCCGAGGGCGCCGATACCCTCGAAGCCGATGAGATGATCTGGATGCTCTCGGGCGTACCCAAACTCATGGAAACAATCTCAGAGCGGGTGTCCGGCGGCGCGGGGCTTGAGACCCTGACGCGAAATGCAAAGGCGGCGATGAATATCCTTACGGGGATCACCGCCGGCGATCATATCGTCTCTATGCGCGTTGGCTCTGACAAGGTGCTCCCGCTTGATCGCAAGTCGCTCCCCACAGAGATCGATCGCGTTGAGAAGGCGTCAAAGGACGCGCTTGAAGAAGAGTTCGCGGACGTGGTGCGCAAGTTCTTCAGCCGCCTAGACAGGTCGCACAAGTCCTTCATCGAACGGGCAACGGTGTCGTTGATCCGTAACCTGGAGCGTTACGGTGAGAGCGATGTATGGCACTATGACGCAACCGGTCTGAGGGTGCTTTTGCGCTCGTCCTTCCAGGTATTTTCGCGAAATGCGCAAACGACCTGTCAGAACGTGTTTCTGAAGACCACCGCCGATATACGTGAACTTTACCTGCGCGCGTTCAACGTGCCCGATGCGTCATTCCGCTTAGAAGCGCCCCCGGCGCCCTATGTGCAGGCGCCTGTGATGCTTGGCCAGACAATCGCGCTTGATATGTCGGCAAACTGGTGGGCGCGTTGGTGGCGCCGCCGCAGGGGCTACGGCAGCTATGCTGCGGATTTCGCCGAGATCATCCGCGCCGAAACCGACCCGATTGTAAACGGTCTTAAG
>JBCCKB010000149.1:0-8193 GCA_039027595.1 Pseudomonadota bacterium
CCGCCATCGTCGGTGCCCCTCTCGTCCTTGGAGACGATGGTGCTCCAATCCTCCAGGTCGTCGGGGCGGACCCACATGGCAATGGTGCCTTGGGTCACCTGGTGGGCGGGGTCGTGCTGGAGGAAGGCGAATTCCGTTTCTCCATCAAAGGAGAGCGCCCCGCCGCCCGCGGGCCCCGTGGTCTCGCCATCGGTTCTAAGGAGCGCCTGGTTTTCATTAAGCGTGTAGGCCTTGATCGCGGGGCCGTCACCGCGCCCGTCGGCATAGGCGCCACCACTGCCGTTCGCAAAGCTCCAATAGCCCAGCGCGCCTGGAAGACCGGCGGGCTCGGCGGGGGTGTCTTGTGTCATCCGGTCCGCGCCGCCCGTACCCGTGTAGGTCTTGCCCTCGACGTCGACGGTCCCAAGGGGCTCGAACGGGTCGCGGGTGAGCTCGATCTCGGGCGCCTGGGCGGGAGAGGACAGCATGTCTTCGGAGAAGTTCGGATTGTCGAAGGCCACTGCCGGATTGCCCGTCACGGGTCCAGCATTGGTGGTGCCAAGCCCGGCATTGGTCATCATCGTGGCGCCTTCGGAGGGCGACCTGGTGTCGTAGCCTTTGTACTCCACCCCATCAACGGTCGTCACCTTCGTCTCGCCCGTCGGATACAGCGCTTCAACGATATCCTGGTAGCCTTCAACGATGCCATAGGTGACCATGTCGTCGGTTTGGATGTCATCGACCGCTACCTTGTCGCCGTGGACAATTACCTGACCAATGAGATCCATGGCATGCGCACCGCCACCGCCATGCTGGTTCGAGACGATGTTGATGATTGACTCTTCGGCCTCGTCTCCCACGACATCGGCATAGGTGACATAGACATTGGCCGTATGGCCGATCACCGCAATCTTGTCTTCAGAGGCGTCATAGTCGGCAATGAGATCGATGCCGGTGCTGTCCACCCAGTGGTCGTGCACTTCGTTATTTTCACCTGCAACGCCGGCCCAGTTAATGGAACCATCGGCTTTGACGTGCTTTTCGATGATCTCCTGTTTTGCGTTCAGCAAAGGTGTGATCAGAAATGTGTCGGCCCCTGCCCCGCCGACCAACACGTCGTCTCCCTTCAAGGGCTGTTTCTCGTAGCCCTTTAGCTTGTTTAATGCCTCGTTGACCTCTCCGTCGGGATCACCACGGGTGGGCATTCCAATGGCGTTCTGTCCAATCACCTGCTCGCCAGCATCGGAACGCGCAATCAAGAGGTCATCGCCATCCCCCCCGATGAGCAGGTCCGAACCGCGTTGCCCATCGAGGACGTCATCGCCCTCACCGCCGTCGAGAACATCGTCGCCATAGCCGCCTTTGAGTTCGTCATCGCCGGCAAGCCCGGTGATCGTGTCATTCCGCCCGAGCCCCTGGATTTCATCCCTCTCCGCGCTGCCGGACCCATCGACCGGGGCATCAAGCGCCTCATCGCCGAGCACGTAGCCCGGATGGTACGCGTCCGCCGCAATAAATGGCACTCCCTCGGGCGGGCTCAGAAAATCATCTAGCGTTTGGTAAAAGGCGCTATCGTCGATCGGCATGCCGTCCATCTCAAGGGCCAGGGCCATGCCGCCACCTTGATCGAAGTAGAGCAGCTCGACCTCGTAGAGACCGCCGTCAAACTGGCCTGTCTGGGAGGTTTCTTGGACGGAGCGCGACCCGGCATGGATCGAGAACAGACTTCCACCGATGGAAAGCGCGAAACCGTCATCAGAGATCACTGAAAGCGTGTGGGCACCGGGCGGAATGTAAAGGTAACCTTGGAGCGCTATGCCCGAGGGCCCCATCTCCATCGTCCCTTGGCCCGTGATCGAATCGCCGTCTTTGCCAAGGAATTCCTCAAGCGTCGTGTCGCTGCGGTTCGATCCATAGGCGATCTCGCGCGCGGTAAAAGACGCCGTGGGATCCGACCCCATGGCATTGAGAAGATCGGCGATCGTCCGGATTGGCGCATCGCTTGCCCAGGCCCGGCCCGAAAGCCCGGTGCCGGTGGCGGGGATCTCGCCGCCTGCGTTATGGTCGATCTCGGGAGCACCGATGAGGCGCGCGCTCTCGATGGCTTGGCTGTTCAACTGGATGGTCACTGACAAAATCCTCCTGTCGGCAACCGAGGCATTTCGGCTGCCGGGTTCGTTGATGGAATTGCGATGAACTGGTGTGTCGGGTTGGCGCAGGCAGTACCGGAGCACCCGGAATGAACTCGTAAACGTTAGTTATGATTCTATGATGGAATGTGGCGAAATTGGGCCCAATACGCCTGTCATCGCGTTGTTTCCAAGTGACCACACAAGCATCGCGCGCTACCGAGATAACCTGATCTAATATATGAAAATTAAGGCTTTTCCATTGTTTCCAGCAACACTGTTTCGACCATCTCATAAGCCAGTGGTGATTGTTTCGCCGACGTTTTGTGGAAATCGGTTAATTCCCGCCAATTCAACGAACCTCTAATTCTGCCGATTCCCGCCATTTTTTAGCCGAGATAATGGGACGCCAAATCGCGTACTGTGTACGCTCTGTCACCAAGGGGCGTATCGAGGATCTCGCCACCACGGGCCAGACACGCTATGTTGCCAGTCGGGAGAGGCTGAAAGGAGCGCCTGATGAAGGATCTGAACGCCGAAGGCCACGGGCCCTCGCTGGCCGCTTTTTCCTGGGAGGATCCATTCCTCCTTGAGGATCAACTCGACGAAGACGAGCGCATGCTGCGTGATGCCGCGCGGGACTTTGTCGCCACAAGCCTCGCGCCCCGGGTGACGGCTGCATATCGCGAAGAGCGGGCGGATCCGTCAATTTTCGCCGAGATGGGATCGGCGGGGCTCTTGGGGGTCACGATACCGGAAGGGTATGGTGGGCTGGGGGCAGGCTATGTGACCTACGGGCTTGTAGCCCGCGAGGTTGAACGGGTCGATTCCGGCTATCGCTCCATGATGAGCGTCCAATCCTCGCTTGTGATGTATCCGATCCACACCTACGGCTCCGAGGCGCAACGGGAGAAATATCTGCCGGGCTTGGCTGCGGGTTCGCTGATCGGGTGTTTTGGCCTCACCGAGGCGGACGCAGGTTCTGACCCCGCGGGCATGAAAACACGCGCCGAAAAGATAGACGGCGGCTACCGGCTCACCGGATCAAAAATGTGGATCTCAAACAGCCCATTTGCGGATGTGTTTGTTGTCTGGGCGAAGTCCGAGGCCCATGGCGATAAGATCCGGGGTTTTGTCTTGGAGAAAGGCATGGCCGGACTTTCGGCGCCGAAGATCGAGGGCAAGCTCAGCTTGCGTGCCTCCACCACGGGCGAGATCGTGATGGACGGTGTCGAGGTGGGCGAGGACGCGCTTTTGCCAGGGGTCGAGGGGCTCAAAGGGCCGTTCGGCTGTCTCAATCGCGCGCGTTACGGCATCGGCTGGGGCGTGATGGGCGCGGCGGAAGACTGCTGGCACCGGGCGCGCAGCTACGGGCTTGATCGGAAGCAGTTCGGTCGCCCCGTCGCGCAGACCCAGCTTTTCCAGAAAAAGCTCGCGGATATGCAGACCGAGATCGCGCTCGGGCTCCAAGCCGCGCTTCGGGTGGGTCGTCTTATGGACGAGGGAAAGGGCGCGCCCGAAATGATCTCACTTATCAAGCGAAACAACTGCGGCAAGGCCTTGGACATCGCGCGCGCCGCGCGGGACATGCATGGTGGGAACGGAATCTCCGAGGAGTTCCAGGTGATCCGCCATATGATGAATCTCGAGACCGTGAACACCTATGAGGGCACCCACGACGTCCACGCACTGATCCTGGGCCGCGCTCAGACCGGGCTACAGGCATTTTTCTAAGCACCCATGGACCGCGCGGTCATCGTCGAGGAGAACTTTCGGCGCCGTGTCAGTGCCGGTGATTTTCCGACTGGGCGCGGGCCTTCGGGACCGTTGTCGAGCCAGGAGGCGGTGTCGCTTTACCGGTCGCAGTGCCTGAGCCGCGCACTCGATCTCGAAGCCCGTGCGATGCAGAAGGCAGGCCAAGGCTTCTATACGATCGGCTCGTCGGGCCATGAGGGCATGGCTGCCGTGGCGTCCGCCCTGAGGCCCACCGATCCAGCGTTTCTTCACTACCGCGATGCTGCCTTCCAAATCTCGCGCAGTGGTCAGGTGCCGGGCCAGACGCCCGCACGCGACATGTTACTCAGTTTTGCGTGCTCGGCAGACGATCCAATCTCGGGTGGACGGCACAAAGTGCTGGGATCCAAGGCGCTCTCGATCCCGCCCCAGACCTCAACCATCGCAAGCCACTTGCCAAAAGCTGTTGGTGCCGCCTACTCGATTGGGGCCACGCGCCGGTTTCGCCCCAAACATGCTGCCTATCCAAAGGACGCCGTCGTTGTCTGCTCGTTCGGAGACGCGTCAGCAAACCACTCAACGGCCCAAGGCGCCTTCAACACCGCGCAATGGACAAGCTTTCAGTCGATTCCACTACCGCTCTTGTTTGTATGCGAAGACAACGGGATTGGGATCTCGGTAAAGACCCCGCGCGGGTGGATCTCTGCGAATTTCGCAAATCGCCCGGGGCTTCGATACATGTCCGCAAACGGGCTTGATATCTTCGAGACATATGAGACTGCGACCGAGGCAGCCGAGCTTGCACGCTTGCACCGTGTCCCGGTTTTTCTCCATCTCCGCATGGTCCGACTCTATGGCCACGCCGGTGCTGATGTAGCAACGAGTTATCTTCCGCGGCACGAAGTTGAAGCTGACGAGGCCAACGATCCGCTGTTGCACTCGGTGCGTCTTCTTGCGTCGAAAGGCGCGCTTGATCCAGCGGACGCACTGGCGATCTACGACGAAACCCGGACCGAAGTGAGCAGACTTGCCGCCGAAGTGGTCTGTGAACCACGGCTCGGCACGGCGCGCGACGTAATGGCCTCGATCCTGCCTCCTAAGCGCGTCGGCGCCGAGGAGCCGAGCGTCCACGGCCTGGAGCGAAGTAAAGTCTTTGGAAGCGATGCCAAGGCAATGGCCGAACCACAGCCGATGGGCCGCCTCATCAATTGGGCGCTCACCGACCTGATGGCCAAGCACCGCGAGATCACGCTAATGGGCGAGGACGTGGGGCTTAAAGGAGGTGTCTACGGTGTCACCCAAAAGCTGCAATCTCGCTTTGGCCACAACCGCGTGATCGACACGCTTCTCGACGAGCAATCAATCCTGGGGCTGGCCATCGGAATGGCTCAAAACGGCTTCTTGCCTATCCCCGAGATCCAGTTCCTTGCCTATTTGCATAATGCAGAAGACCAGCTTCGGGGCGAGGCCGCCACGCTTCCCTTCTTCTCCCGCGGCCAGTTCACGAACCCAATGGTTGTTCGCATCGCGGGGCTTGGCTACCAGAAGGGCTTTGGTGGTCACTTCCATAACGATAACTCGGTTGCCGTGCTACGCGACATTCCGGGGCTAATCCTCGCCTGTCCATCAACGGGCGCTGATGCTGCAAGGATGCTTCGGGAATGTGTGAGGCTCGCGCATGAAGAACAACGCGTCGTCGTCTTTCTCGAACCAATAGCGCTCTATTCGACGCGTGACCTAGACGTTCCCGGTGACGGCGCATGGATGAGCCCCTATCCCGAGCCCAGCCAGCTCATTGCACTTGGTGAAATCGGGCAGCATGGCACGGGATCCGATCTCGCGATCGTGACCTTTGCCAATGGAACGTACTTGTCGCGCCAGGCGGTGCTCCGTCTCGCGCGCGCCGGGGTGCGCGCTCGGGTTATTGACCTCCGCTGGCTTGCGCCGCTACCGACGGAAGCCCTGCTCAAAGCCGTCGATGGCTGCGCGCGAATCCTGGTTGTCGATGAAACGAGATCAAGCGGTGGGGTTTCCGAAGCCGTGATGACGCTCTTCGCGGAGGCCGGCATTCGCGGCATCGCCCGCCTTGCTGCAAAGGACAGCTTTATCGCAACGGGCCCCGCCTATGCTGCAACCTTGCCATCGTCCCAAGGCATTTTCGATGCTGCGATGGCAACGCTGGCAGCGCCCCCAAAATGATGCTGGACTCAATCGATCGCGGTATTCAAATCGGGCCACGCCGGTCGCATGTCGCAAAGCCGCTCAACGATTGGGAGAACCGCCCGCAGACCGCCTAATTCGTGAGCGCCGAGAACTGCGCACACATAATTCTCGGAATATCCCTGGGGTCTCCCACAGCGACTTCTCACAGTTGCAGGTGGCAGAGCGCCTAGGGTTCCGCTCCCAGTCCGGGAGGTCCGGTCCGAGAGGTGCACCCGCGTCGGCAAATTCCGGTGCGGCACACGGCGGGGCAAAATCCCGGGAGATCACTGCTTTAGGGCTTGGCCGGTTCTCCGCGCTCCACCGCGGCCATGCTCACTTAAATTAGAGCGTAGGAACGTCAAAGGGGGATGACCCATGCTTGTAAAGCACTTAGCCGCCGCTGCATCGGCACTTGCACTCGTGGCCGCGACACCGGCCCTTGCCCAGGAAAAGACCGAGTTCCGGGTGGCCTGGTCGATCTATGTGGGCTGGATGCCCTGGGGCTATCTCGAGACTTCGGGCATCATGGATAAGTGGGCGGAGAAATACGGGATCGATGTCGAGATCGTGCAGATCAACGACTATGTGGAATCGATCAACCAGTACACGGCGGGCGCCTTTGACGGGGTGTCGGCCACCAACATGGACACGCTCTCAATCCCCTCGGGCGGCGGCGTGGACACCACCGCGCTCATCGTCGGGGACTTCTCGAACGGCAATGACGCGGTGATCGTGAAGGGCGACGGGGAGCTCGCGACGCTTGTCGACAAGCCCGTGAACCTCGTGGAACTGTCGGTGTCGCACTACCTGCTCGCGCGCGCGCTCGACAGCGTCGGGCTCGCGGAGGCGGATCTTGGTGGGGTGATCAACACGTCGGATGCCGACATGATCGCCGCCTTCGCGACGCCCGATGTGGAAGCGGTGGTGACCTGGAACCCGCTGGTGTCCACGATCCTCGAGGATCCGAACGCGAAGAAGCTCTTCGACAGTTCGGACATCCCCGGCGAGATCATCGACCTCATGGTGGTGAACACCGAGACGCTGGAGGCCAATCCCGACTTCGGCAAGGCCATGGCGGGCGCTTGGTACGAGGTGATGGACCTCATGGCCTCGGGCGACGAAGAGGCGCTGACGGCCATGGCCGAGGCCTCGGGCACGGATCTCGAGGGCTACAAGGCGCAGCTTGCCTCGACCGAGATGTTCTATGCACCCGCCGACGCGGTGGCGTTCACGCAAAGCGCGGAACTTCCCACGACCATGGTCAACGTGGCCGAGTTTCTCTTTGACAAGGGCATCCTCGGCGAAGGCGCGCCGTCGGCAGATTTCGTGGGCGTGGCCTATCCCGACGGGTCGGTCACGGGCGACGAGAACAACGTGAAGTTCCGGTTCGATGTGACCTATATGCAGATGGCCGCGGACGGCGCGCTCTGAGCGAAACGGGCCCCGGACCTGATCCGGGGCCTCCACGTCCATGCGTCTCATCAACCGATATCCGGGCCGGGCGCTTGCCGTGGCCCTGGCGGCGATCCCCTTCGTGGCGCTGCTTGTGGCCTATGGCATCGGCTCGGAGATCCGGTTGGCCGCGAACCCCTCGGACAAGCTCCTGCCAGCGCCGTCGAGCATCGCGGAAACGGCAGGCCGTCTTTTCACCGAACCCGACAAGCGCTCGGGCAAGATCCTTCTCTGGCACGACACCTGGGCGAGCCTGCAGCGGCTTCTGATCGGGGTCGGCCTCTCGGCGGCCTTCGCCACCGCCTTCGGGCTCCTGATCGGGCTTTTGCCGGTGATGCGGGCAACCTTCGCGGGCTTTGTCGCCGTCCTGTCAATGATCCCACCACTGGCGATCCTGCCGATCCTCTTCATCGTCTTTGGCCTGGGCGAGCTCTCCAAGGTCGTGCTCATCGTCATCGGCATCCTGCCCTTCATGATCCGGGACCTGAGCCAACGGGTGATCGAGATCCCGCGCGAGATGATCGTGAAGGCCGAGACGCTAGGAGCCTCGTCCCGTGTCATCGCCTTCCGCGTCGCCCTGCCCCAGCTCATGCCGCGGCTGATCCAGGCCGTGCGGCTCTCGCTGGGGCCCGCCTGGCTGTTCCTGATCGCCGCCGAGGCCATCGCCTCGGATCAGGGCCTCGGTTACCGGATCTTC
>JBCCKB010000150.1:0-8153 GCA_039027595.1 Pseudomonadota bacterium
CTACGAGGACAAGGTTGGCCGCCGTTCCATACGTGTGGCGGATCTCGCGGACCGGCCAACCCTCGAGACTCGCATCGGGCGGCTGTTGACCCATCACAATGCCCTTCGCCGCGGCCTCGGGCTTGAGGAGGCCGACCCGGACGCGCTTCTGTCCGCGCTTGAGAACGTCGCTCCCCGAATTCTGCCCTATGCCGCGCCGGTCTGGAAGATCCTGAACGAGGCGCGGCGCGACGGTCGGCGCATCCTCTTCGAGGGGGCGCAGGGCGCGCTCCTCGACGTCGATTTCGGGACATATCCTTTTGTGACGTCCTCGAGCACGCTTGCCGGTATGGCATCGACGGGCACCGGGGTTGGCCCTGGCGCCATCGACTTTGTCCTCGGGATCGTCAAGGCCTACACGACCCGAGTGGGAGAGGGGCCGTTTCCTTGCGAGCTTGACGACGAGGTGGGGCGCCACCTGGCCGAGGTCGGTCACGAAAAGGGCACCGTTACGGGCCGCGACCGTCGCTGTGGTTGGTTTGACGCGGTGCTTGTGCGCCAGACCTGCGCACTTTCTGGGGTGAATGGGATCGCGCTCACCAAGATGGATGTCCTTGATGGGCTCGATGAACTCAAGATTTGCGTGGGCTACGAACTCGACGGGGAACCACTTGATTACTTACCATCGGCGGCGGACCAGCAGGCAAGGGTCCGTCCGGTCTACGAGAGTATCGAGGGCTGGAAGGCCACGACACAGGGTGCGCGTAGCTGGGCAGACCTTCCAGCTCAGGCGATTAAGTACGTTCGCCGGATAGAGGAACTGATCCGTTGCCCCGTCGCCCTCGTATCCACATCGCCCGAACGAGAAGACACGATCCTGGTAACCGATCCGTTCGCGGATTGACGTTTATGCGGCATGATCGGGCAATGTCCTAGGGACCATGAAACGCATGTATAGCGTGTGCGCTAAAGTCTGCCTTCTAGGAGCTGCCGCTCAAGGACGCCGCTCAACTCATCGGGTCGCGCGAGATGATGACTAAGGAAGTGTCCCGGGAGCTGTCGCAGGACGCGCAGAGCACGTGGCGGGGTCTCGGTAACAAGAGCCCAAACTGGCACACTGTAGGCCGGGTTCCCCGGTCTAATCCTTGGATGCGCATCTCCAAAGACCTGAGGCCTCGGATCTCGATCGGAATGGGCCGTTGACGCTGGGCGACAAAAGCGCAGCGCAAAACAACTGGGCGACAGCGCTTTCAAGCGCGTGCAGGTCGTATCCGCCAATGACAGCCACCGCTACGTGTGCCGCGGGAGACGCGTTTCGGCGGAGCCCCCCGGAATATCCTGTTGGTCTCACGCGCAACTTTCGACCTGGGACCGGGGGAGAGCGCCGGGAGCACCTCGCAGGCCGACCGCGATATCGGGCCGCCGGGATGGTTTGGGCCGTCGCCAGAGATCCGTGTCGCGGCCGCTTGCGTGGATTGGGTCTTCGGTCAAATGTAGGAGGGATTGAGTGATGCCTTTGTCGTACAAAGCCCGGCGCCGCTGGTCCCTCGTGATCCTTCTATTGGGTCTGCCTGCGTATGTTATCGCAGCCGTGACGATTATGAATCTCCTCGGGCGCCCGCCATTTTTGGTCGAGCTAGGCGTCTATGTCGGTCTTGGAATTCTCTGGGCAGTGCCGTTCAAAGCGGTCTTCCGAGGTATCGGTCAGGCGGATCCCGACGAGGACCCCAAGGACTGATATCGGGGTCTGGACACGGCGAACGCAGAGGTCGGACGTCGTTCGGCGGCGGCCAAACCCTTTATTCTCCCGCAAGTCTCGCTTGCGGATTGAAGCGCGTTTCTTCGGAAATCGTGAACTGTCCGCGCTTCAGCTTTTGGATCTTGCCCTGACGAAGGAGTTGGCCGAACGAGCGGAGCCCGGCCTCTCGGGTAAACGAATCCCCATTTTCGACATGGGCGACCCGCCGCATAAGTTGCGGTCGCGAGAACAGCTTATTGCCTTCGACAAAGGCGGTGTAGGCGGCAGCGGCCTCAAGAAGATCCGGCAACTCGGTGGCTCCAACCTTCGCAGCGAACGCAGTAAACCCCTCTTCGGTGCCATGGGTCTCGGTCGCGGACTCCGGGTCAACGGTCTCCGACGTTGCCATCTCATCATCGTCTTGATCGCCATCGACGCGCTGCTCAGAGACAAGGACCAGAGGCCCGGGTTCTCCAACACCTGCGTCCTTGGCCAGTTTCTGAGCGGCCTCTTCGTCGCGGGGTTGGGTCAAAGGCCGTCGCGGTTGGACCACTTTCGCGAGGTCGTCGCGATACTGACTTTCTTCTTCGGCCGCCTCGTCTCCGGGGTCGGTACGTTTCATGAGACGGTCGGCCTTGGTGGCCGCGACCGCCGCCTTTAGATGCGCGATAGCGGACCGGCGGCGACTGCCTTCGTCGTCGTCCATCCGCGAATTCGTCTGCTCAAGAATGCGGTCGAAAGCGGCCTCTTCGGTTTTTTCCCGATCAAAGCCAGGGTGGCGGCGCATGGTGTCGCTCGCGTCGTCGTCCACGAGCTCCCCGGTATCTTCAGCGCGTGTGGCGCGGGCCAGGACATCCTTCACCGATGGCTCGTCGGTCTCCTCGTCAGATGCGTCAAGCTCTTGGTCATCAGACGACACCTGTTCCGAGACGTCCTCGATGGGGTCTTCCGCAACGGCGTGTTCCTCGTGCGCGGGCTCGTCACCGACTAGATCGTCCGCGACGATGTCGCTGGTGTCTGTCTCTTCCGCCGCCGCCAGTTCCCGCTGTAACTCCGCCTCATCCTCATCCGAAAGCGTGCTCTCTTCGGGGCTTTGAAGGCCCGCCGTTTCCGCCGACTGCGCAGCCTCTAGCGCCGAGCGCTTCAGCTGCACAATCCGTGCCGCGAGGCCGAGCTGGACCGGCCCGGCGCCATCGCGATCCTGGCCTGCGTCCTGCGGGGTGGCCCCTCCGTCAGCGGCGGACATGTCTTCGGCTGCGCCGTGGGTCGCTTCGACCTCATCATCCCAGAGCGAACCATCGGCCAGATCATCGGCCTCTTTGGCCTTCTCAGTGATGTCGGCTGCAAAGGGTTGCGAACCATCGTCCGGCGCATCTTCCGATGAGTCGTCGTGGCCCGTGTCAGAGGACGCCTCGTGGTCATCCTCAAAGATCGATTGAACGGGTTCATCGTCATCAGACCCCGCCACGTCCTCGAACTCCGCGTCCTCGACGGTTATCCTGTCATCGAACACCGATTCAATGGAGCCGCTGAAAGCCGTGTCAGATGTCGCGGAAGCGGCCGTCGTCCCGGCGACGACCGCACGGATCCGGCTGAGTTTCGCTGCCACCGACTCGTCTCCGGCATCGGGCATTGGCACGGGCACGGCGGCGGCGTCCGGAGGAGCGTTCGCGGCCGCTTCCTCGTCTTCGGCGTAAAGCCCTTCCGTTGCGCCAATCGCTGCAGCCGGCGCTGCGGGGAGTGACCTCTCTTCTTGGGCAACTTGAGGCTCGGGCGTGTCTGCCGGCTCTTCGGGCTGGTTGGGCTGTTCGCCAAGATCGGCGGGCGGCTCGGCCGCGACCCCACCGCCCGGCATCTGGCGCAGGACGATCCCGTCGTTCTGGACCTTGGCTTCAACCTGGCGTTGAACCTCACGCTCGGCGATGCGGTGGAGCATCTCGGCATCGGGGGTTGGCGGCTCGGCACCAAAGTAGCGGTCATCGGCGGCCAAATCGCGAAAGTACTCCGCGATGGACCGCATTGTGGAGAACGGATCGTCGAACCCTTCGAGCGTACAGGAGAACGTTCCGTACGACACGGTGAGGATTTTGCTCGAACCAACCATCTACGTCACCTTTTCTCCGGGCCTCTCAAGACCTCATTTACCCTGCCTTGGATGCAAATTGGGAACGAACTGTGGCATTTCAGAGGATTTATTCGGGGCTGGATTGTGGTCTGTTTCCATGATGAACACAAATCCTGAGTCGATTGTAGCCACCGTCCACGCAAAAGAACCCATAACACTGCTCGGGGCGAGTTCAGTATCTGCGCAGGATATTGAGGAAATCCTTAAGCTTGCTCCAACTGTGGTGGCCGCCGACGGCGGCGCGGGAATTGCTCTCGAACATGGGATTACGCCCGAGTTTGTGATCGGTGACTTTGATTCGTTGCCACATTTTGCTACCGAAAGGTTAACGGCGGACCAATTGGTTCACATCGCCGAGCAAGACAGCACCGACTTCGAGAAGTGCCTTGCCCGTATCGACGCACCGCTGATTCTCGCACTTGGCTTCACCGGCTGGCGCCTCGATCACGAACTTGCGGTGATGAACGCGCTTGTGCGTTATCCCAAAAAACGCTGCGTTCTGGTTGGATCCCACGACGTGGTCTTCCATGCGCCGCGCCGCCTTCGGCTTGATCTGCCCTTGGGATGCCGGGTCTCGCTTTTTCCGCTCGCGCCCCTCAGCGGCCGGTCATCGGGCTTGCGTTGGCCCATCGACGGCATCGCCTTTTCACCGAATGGACCGATTGGGACATCCAATGAGGCCACCGGGCCGGTCGAACTATCCTTCAGTCAAAATGGCATGCTCGTTCTCTTGCCGCGCGACGCCCTCGGCCCCACGCTCAGGGCGCTTTTGTCTGGCTAAGCGCGCGCTCGCGGAAGACGATGTAGAGCCCCGCGGAAATCGTCACCAGGATACCAACGAGCGCGAGACCGTTTGGGAACTCCCGGAAGATCAGCAACCCGAGAAGCGCTGCGACCGGAATTTCGAGATACTGCATCGGGGCCAACGTGCTTGCAGGGGCAAAACGCAGGCTCCAGGTCATTACCAGATGGCCCGCGGTTCCTAGGCAACCAAGGGCCGCGAGCTGCCAGGTTTGTGTGCCGGTCGGGATGACCAATGGGGCTAGTCCAAGTGGGTCGGCCGCAAGAGTGGCGGGCAAAAGGACCAGGATTGCCATGGCGCCGCTTGTTACCTGGAGCGCCATGGGATCGGTTGTCCGGGTAAGCTGCCGGGTCACCAGAATGAAGACGGCAAAGACGACCGCCACAACCAGAGGCAGAAGGGCCGGCGCGCCGATGGCTGCGAAGCTTGGCTGAATGACGAGAAGCGTGCCGAGAAAACCAACCCCGCAGGCCAAAATCCGTCGCCAACCGACGGTTTCACCCAGGAAGAACCAGCCCAAAAGCAGGAGGATGAAGGGCATCACGAACGCGATCGCCACGGCGTCGGCGAGCGGCATGTAGCGCAACGCGAGAAACATCGCGCCGATGCCAGCAATGTGCAGAAGGGTTCTGAGCGCCACAAGTCCCATCACCCCCCTTGACCAGATTAGCGGAAGGCGCTGGACGATACTTGGAGGCAGCAGAAGGCCCAGCTGGAAGAGAAACCGAACCAACAGAAGCTGAAGAATGGGAACCGTCGACCCTAAGATTTTGGCAAAGCTGTCGGCGAGGGGTGCGATCACACAGAACCCCAGCATCAAGGCAATGCCAAGAACCGGACGGTCAGTGACGGGCGCGGGCGGAGAGGTCACGAAGAGGCGAGGGCCAGCCAGCGGTCGATAAGGCGTTTTTGCAAGCCGCGTGAGCGGCGTGACCATCCCCGTGCTCCCGGGGGGCGCTCGCGCTGGTCAACCGGGATGGCGTCGCGGCGCGGTAGATCCCCGGTGAAAATCGCGAAGACGATGGGCGGTGTGCGCGGTGCTTCCGCATAGCCTGAAAGAGCGCTCACGAAGTTGAGGGTCCCCGTCTTGCCCACGACCGCAGCGCCCTTGGTGGCCACGTTGACGGGCTTTAGGATTTTCGGCAAGAGCCCCGCCACCCTGGCGCTTCGCATGAGCGTCACCATGTCCTGGGGTGAGATCCTTGCACCGTAGCCAAGCCCGGAATGGTCGACAAATCCGCTCGACCGGGCCCCGACTTCCCTGTTGAGCCAAAGGTTCATGGCGCGAGCGGATCCCAGAAGGCTCGACGGCTGGCCGGTGCTCGACCGGGTTGCGGTCAGGCCCGCGACTTCCGCCGTAAGATTGGTCGAGTAGCGCAGCATGCTTTCCATCATCTCAGAAAGCGGTGCGCTGCGGTGCACCACAAGGGGCGCGCCAGTGATACCGCTTGCTTCCGGGCCGGGCTTGAGAACTATCCCGTGGGCGCGCGCGATGGTGCGAAAGACCTCGTCGCAGTAGGCCACCGGGCGGCGCACCGGTAGCCACCGCGCCCCGTCGTTTCCAAGCATCCGGCGGGCGACCGTCCACTGATCAACCCCGTTTTCCTGGGCATAGGTGTAGACGGGCAGCGAGCGGTCCTCGAGCGTCATCCGGGCAATGCGCACGGATGGGCTATAGCGTAGCGCACGGGCCTCCAACGTGATGTCGTAGCCCTTGCCAGCCTTTTTCCACTGAAAATGAACCCGATTGTAGTTCAGGTTTAGCCCGGCCACCGATGGATTATACGACACATGATCCGGCTGATCGGGATCAATCTCTCGTATCCTTGGCAGCGCTGACGCGTCCACGCGGAAGCGGCCCTTAACCCCGTGAATCCCCTGGTCCTTCAGGGCCTGGATCATATCGGCCATGGCGTCGCTGTCGAAGCCTGGATCCCCGGACCCACGCAGAATAAGATCTCCCGTGATTTGGCCGTTCTCAACGGGCCCG
This sequence comes from Pseudomonadota bacterium, assembly GCA_039027595.1. Lineage (GTDB taxonomy): Bacteria > Pseudomonadota > Alphaproteobacteria > Rhodobacterales > Rhodobacteraceae > Ovoidimarina. Next base: position 6,635 of record JBCCKB010000150.1, read on the forward strand.
GTTGCTTCGAGCACGGTCTCGAACCGGTACGCTGCGCCAAGCTTTGAGAGCGAGTAGTAGGCGGTTGCGGCCTTGGCGACGCTCGCGGGCGGCATTCGAAAGCCTGGGTTCAGAGCATCGATCACGCGTCCTGTGCGCGCTTCGACCGCTAGATACGCGATCTTGCCGCCGAGACCTGCGTCCCTGACCATTCCGGGTGCGCTGGGTGGTTTGGAGGCGGGCGTTCCGCGCGGATGGGGCCGCAGCGAAGTCAGGGGAGCGCTTGCGAGGGCGGGTCCGGCCGCGCCTGACGCGAGGACGGCCAACATGGCGCGGCGGTTGAGGCGCAAAGTCATGGTGCGGAGTTAAGCCAGAAGCAGGCGTCCGGGCAAGCGGACCTTACAGTGAATTGACCGGACGTTGCATGCTGCCTACGGTCCGGCGCCATGGTCCGGGCGGCTCTCATTCTCATCGTCGGGATGGCGTTCGTTCCCCTGGGCGACAGTGCGGGAAAGCTGCTGGTCGAGGACCACGGCGTCGCACCCATTTTTGTTGCCTGGTCGCGGTTCCTTCTGGGAGCGCTCTTGATCCTACCTTTCCTGAGGCCAGCACATCTCGGCGCCGCCTACTTTCTGGACTGGCGACTTTGGTTCCGCGGCGCGCTCATCTCCTTGGGCGTTGTTTCGATCCTTACGGCACTTCAGACCGAGCCCCTTGCCAACGTGTTCGGCGCCTTTTTCTCGGGCCCGATCCTGTCCTACGTTCTGTCCGTCCTGCTGCTTGGGGAACGGGTGACCGTTGCGCGGACGATGCTCATTCTTGTTGGATTTCTGGGCGTTCTTCTGGTGATCCGCCCCGGCTTTGGGGTGACACCCGGGCTGGGCTTCGCGGTCCTGGCGGGCGCGTTTTATGGTGCCTATCTTGTCAGCTCCCGAGCTTTTGCCGCCGCTGCGCCCCCCCAGAGCCTCCTGATCACCCAGCTTGTCGCGGGCGCGATCCTAATGGCGCCGTTCGGCGTCACAGCGGTGCCGACACCAAGCGGTTCCGTTGCGGCCCTTGTTGTGATGAGCGCGGCCTCCTCGGCGATTGGCAATCTTCTTTTGGTCCTCGCCTATGCGCGCGCTCCTGCAACGCGGTTGGCCCCCTTTATCTATTTCCAGCTGATTGCGGCCACGGCCTATGGCTGGGGCATTTTCGGGGATCTCCCGGATGCCGTAACATTCGCGGGTCTCGGTCTCTTGGTGGCGTCAGGATTTGGGTCCCTCGGGCTCCGGCGTTAGCAGGGCCGGAGTGCGGCGGGCCGGTTTTGGGCGCGTGCGCGTGGATCGACGAGCGCATCATTGCGCTGGGTGGTGCTTGGCGGCGCTGATCTTGGCCCGGTACGACAACCTCTCTTAGGCGCCTTTTCCGTCGATGACATGCCCAGACGCACTCTGGACCGGCTTTGGGCCAGTCACCGCGCTTGGCGCGTGGGCACACAAGGTGGTTAGCCTCGTCTCCATTCCCCACGCGCCCTGATCGCCGTCGACGAGCTGGAATC
>JBCCKB010000151.1:0-8141 GCA_039027595.1 Pseudomonadota bacterium
GCCATCTGATCGCGACCAATTCGAAGATCCTGATGCAGAGCGGTGGTTCGCGCGCGCCGCCGTCGACCCGCGGATTACCGAGGACGGCGCGCCCGTGCGGTACATTCGCAGGGAGTTTCCCGAAGATCGCGATGGCAGCGCGCACCCGGATACCGGGTGGCTGATCCTGTCGGAGCCCAGCGGCGACTGGCGAACGGTTCAAACCGAAAGCCTTGCGATTGGCCTGGTGTTAAACCGGGACGACTCGATTTTGCCGTATCTTGACGCACCCGTGGGTTCGGCATTCCGGCGAACCGCCGATAGGGAGCCGTTCTCTCCAGCGGGGCGGCTCCACTAGCTTCTTGATGCCTGCGGCGTCTGTCCGTGCGAGAAGGGCTTTCCGCCCCTCTCGCGCTCTCCCCGAGGATATTTTCGAAGAGAAGAAAAGACCCCTATGTTCCTCGGGATCGACGGCTGCGACACCGTGAAGCCGAACTTGACCCGAACCCGTGTGTCGCGCAACGCTCGACCGATGACTGCTGACGAAATCATTGAGCTCTTGCGCCTCGAGGCCCATCCAGAAGGTGGGTATTACCGGCAAACCTGGGTAGACATGTCGGAGGGAGCCCGCCCGGCGGGCACCGCGATCTACTTCCTGCTTCGTGAGGGCCAGGCAAGCCATTGGCATAAGGTCGATGCGGCCGAGACTTGGCATTTTTATGCCGGTGCGCCGTTGCTGCTGCGCGTGTCGCCAACCGAGCGCGGCCCTGCGACGATCTACCGGCTCGGCAATGACCTCACATCGGAGGCGCGGCCTCAGATCACGGTGCCGAAGGACCACTGGCAGGCGGCCGCGACGACGGGCGATTGGACGCTTGTTGGATGCACGGTATCGCCTGGGTTCCGCTTCGAGGGGTTTACCCTGGCCGAGCCGGGCTTCGACATCCCAACCTCGTCCGGTTGACCCGCGTTTCGTCCCACCTCGCGGCGCGCACCGGGCGCTGCTGGCGGGCCGACCATTATTGTGGCTTGCTATTCCGCAGCGGCCAGATCGCCCGGTCTGCTCACCCGACCGCCGCCCACCGGGGCGCGGACCCCGGTTGTCGACGGCGCCGTCGTGGGCAGTCCGTGCATGACGCGAACCGCGAGAAATGCGAAGGCCTGGGCCTCAAGCATGTCTCCGTCGAGTCCCACCGCCTCCACGGGTTCCACGGAGGCCGGGATCAAGGCCCTGAGCATGGCCATCATCGCGGGATTAAGCCGCCCCCCCCCCGTGACAAGCAGCCGCTCGGGCGGCTCCGGACAGTGTTCGAGACCCTTTGCCACCGCTGCGGCCGCCGCGCAGGTGAGCGTGGCCGCCGCATCCTCGTCGGTCAAAGGCGCCACATCTTCCGCCAGCCGTGCAAAATGGTCGCGGTCGAGCGATTTCGGGGGGACCCGGGAAAAGTAGGGCGTGCTCAACATCCGCTCAACGACAGCGTCCACCACATTGCCGCGCATCGCCGCACGGCCATTTCGGTCATAGGGCTCGCCCCAACGCGAGGCTACGAGATCATCAATCGGCGCGTTTGCGGGCCCAGTGTCGAAGGCCACGATCGCGCCCGCGCGCGACGGATCTGCGATGCTCGGATTTACCCAACTTAGATTGCCAACTCCGCCAAGGTTCAAGAAGGCAACCGGATCCGTCGCACCTATGTATCGCGCGCATGCGTGATGAAAGAACGGCGCCAAGGGCGCGCCCTGCCCGCCCATCGACACATCGGTCGAGCGAAAATCCCACACGACAGGGAGCTCAAGAACCTCGGCGAGGATCGCCCCGTCACCGGCCTGCACGGTCACTCCATCGGCGGGATTGTGGTAAAGTGTCTGGCCGTGAAAGCCCACGACGTCGACCCCAGAAAACCTCGACAGAATATCGGCATGGGCGGTTTCCACCACTTCGCCCGCAACCTCGTCGACCCGAGCAATCCGAGTGGACCCCAATGCCGCCCGGATCGCGGCTTTCTCGGCATTGCCAAACGGTCGATAGTCGGTCGTCCCGAATTCGGAGATGGTCACGCCGTCTGTCAACACCAAAGCGGCGTCCACACCGTCAAGCGACGTGCCCGACATAGCACCAAGGCTCCAGAAGGGCTTGATCATTGTCCCACCTTCACTCTGTCCCCATGGCCCGGTATAGACCCGGCCCAAGCGTGGAGCATAGATGGTATCTCATGACCTATCATCCCAAATCCGACTTCCTTAATGTCATCATCCCGCGTGGCTTTCTGGCCGACTGCACCGATTTGCAAAGCCTCGACGAAGCGCTGAACTCTGGCATCGTCCCGGCCTATATCGGCTATGACGCGACGGCTCAATCGCTCCATGTCGGGCATCTTCTGAACATTATGTTGCTTCGCTGGCTGCAAAAGACGGGCGGCAAGCCAATCACGCTGATGGGCGGGGGAACGACGAAGGTTGGCGACCCCTCGTTTCGCTCCGAGGAGCGCCCGCTTCTGTCGCCCGACGCGATAGCAGAGAACATTGAGGGCATGCATGGTGTGTTCTCGAAATACCTGACCTACGGCGAGGGGCCAACCGACGCGCTCATGCTGAACAACGCGGATTGGCTTGATCGGCTAAACTATCTCGACTTCTTGCGCGATATTGGGCGGCACTTCTCGATCAACCGTATGCTCGCCTTTGAAAGCGTGAAGTCACGGTTGGACCGCGAACAATCGCTTTCCTTCCTAGAGTTCAACTACATGATCTTGCAAGCATATGATTTTCTGGAACTTTATCGCCGAAACGGTTGCGTTCTACAGATGGGTGGGTCGGACCAATGGGGCAATATCGTCAATGGGGTAGACCTCGCCCGGCGCGTTCTTGACACAGAGATCTATGGACTGACGACCCCGCTTCTAACCACGTCGGACGGCCGCAAGATGGGCAAAAGCCAGGGTGGGGCCGTTTGGCTGAATGCCGAAATGCTGAGCGCATATGAATTCTGGCAATTCTGGCGGAACACGACCGATGCGGATGTGGGGCGGTTCCTGAAACTCTACACGGAGTTGCCGCTGGATGAATGCGACCGCTTGGGAGACCTTCAGGGCTCGGAGATCAACGCCGCAAAAATCCGGCTCGCTAATGAGGTCACGACACTTTGCCACGGCGCCGAGGCGGCTAAAGCCGCCGAAGCCACGGCTCGGGAGGTGTTCGAGCGAGGCGGGATTGGGCATGACCTCCCGACGCTTGCTCTCTCGCCAGGCGATGTGGGGGACGGGATTTCGATCGTCCAATTGATTGTCCGGTCAGGGCTCGCGAGATCCGGAAAAGACGCAAAGAGGCTGATTTCTGAAGGTGGCGCTCGAATGGACGACGTGGCGGTGACGGATCCGGGCCTCATCCTTTATTCGGACGCGCTCAGCCGCACCGTGAAGCTCTCGGCGGGGAAGAAAAGACACGCCCTGGTGAAGCTTGCCGGATGACGCGGGTTCTGGCGACACTCCTAGTTTCCACCTGGGCGTCCGCGGTTGGTGCCGCCTGCGGCGACACTCTGCCAGAACATGTTTGCTTAATGGAAGGGCAACTGCCCTTCGACGTCCGCGAAAGATGGATTGAGACCGACGCCTACTACTTCGCCGACAGAGAGATCATCGAACGCAGGCGTCGGCAAAAGACCGTGATGGTGTTCGATCAAGAGGGCGCCCCGGTCGTCGATATGGCGATCGCGCGCGCCCACGCACAGCGTCTTGCGAAACGCAGGCGGTGCGAGGTTCTCGAAGGTCCGGTGATGTCGAAACCAACCGCCTCCTTCACCCTTTCTTGCCCGCTCTAGTGGTGAGGGGCCTTGCTATTTGGCGCTAAGCATCCATTCTCCGTTCGGCCAAAACGCATGGTATGCGAACGCGAACATCACGTCATGGGGAAGGTCTTGGCCGTTGGCGTCCCGTACGCGGACCGTACCCACGTCGCGACCTCGGTTGATCGCCCCTGTGTCAAGCGCGCTGGCCTGCCCCGCCGTCCAGGTGAGGGTCACGCCGGTTTCGGTGATCGCCCCCACCGCGGCAAGGCGTTCCATGGGCCACGCCCGGTCTTCCACCCGGATAACCCTGGCAAGGGGGTGGATCCCATGAGGCGGCATCTCTCCAGAATAGAGAAATGGCCGCGGGGAGGTGTCGTAACCCTGATAAGGATTTCGTCCGTAGGAGCGCGGCCACCCCGGTTCGTCCATCACCAAACCATCCGGATTTCGAGCAACGAACTCGGCCCAGCTCTCCATCCACGTGGGTAGCGCTACGAGCTTGGTTCCAGTCATTTCGCCCACGATTCCCTCGCCCAAGGCTTGTTGCCACCAGCTCTGGGTCTCTTGGTCATACATTACCATGTCGGAGTTCCTCAGCTTGCCCGAGACGCCGAATGTGAGAACCCGATCATCGACCCGACGGTCAAAGGTGAGGCCCGAGTTGCAGAGCGGGCAAAAGGTGACCGCCACCGGAATGCCACCAACGACGTCGTTGACGATTTCGTGCCAGGTCAGGTAGCGGATCGGATAGGCCCGAGGTCGTTCATCCTCCATCTCCAGGGTAATGACCGGCTCGCGGTCGCCCAAGCGCGGCTCATCTCCCGCCGGGATAAAACTTGGATCGTTCAAGGCGGGGATGCCGTCCTTCGGCGGGCCACCAGATAGAATTTCGGCCCAGCTCTCAACATTCGTGATCGCGAAATCCGTATCCGGCCATTCTGATCGCCAAAACTCAGGCGAGGCAGCCGCGCCCAGCGCCATAAAGACACTCGCCACCGTCGTAGTGATTACTCGTGCCAGCACGTCGACCTCCCTGTGTAACTTGGCGTCAATGTGCCCGAACCGCGGACGCTCTGACAGGTGGTCTCACGGCAAGGTGAGCGCGCGCGACCGCGCCTTGGAACGCCATCGGGCCGTACACGCTTTGCGTGCAGGCGCGTGTCTGCTAACCTAATGGTGTTTCGTGGAAAAGGCTGGTTCCGCCGATGCTGCCACAGACCGGATTTCTCGCCAGCGCGTCGGACGCCTTGACTGAAATGTTGCGCGCACTGGCCCGCGAGCGCCAGCTGGAGAAAGGCGAAGTGCTCTTCGAGCAAGGCGACAAGGGCGAGACGCTCTACGCGATATTGGATGGGGCGCTTGAGATAAGCGTGATCTCGGAGGACGGCCGCAAGCTCTCGCTCGATATGTTAACGGACGGGGCGCTTCTGGGAGAAATCGCGCTCTTTGACCCTGGTCCACGAACCGCGACCGTAACCGCGCTTAAACCCACTCGGGTCCTTGGCGTATCGAACCGTGATGTCCTGCTCGAGCTGCAAAAACGCCCGGCCCTCGCCGCCGATCTTATGCAGCTCGCTGGCACAAGGATGCGATGGATGGATACTCAGATCTCCGAGCAGGCGTTTCTTCCGCTCCCTGTCCGGCTCGCGCGCAAGGTGCTCTATTTGCTGGGAGATGGCCCTTCGGACCGCCTCCCGCTTTCGCAGGCAAACCTCGCTGAATTCGTCGGCGTCAGCCGAGAGGCGGTTTCAAAGACGCTGGCCGACTGGAAGCGCGCGGGCATTGTCGAGATCAGCCGGGGCGGGATCCGCTTGAGTAACCGCGACGCGCTTGAAGATCTTGCCCAACCGGAAGCCTTCTAAGCTTGAAGCGGCTTTTTTGTTAACGAATGTGAAGCGGATCACAGAACGTCCGTCCCTTACATGCCACGTTGATCCTTGGGTAACGGGGCAAGGAATGAGTACCGCGCAAGAACTCCGCGCCCGGTTCTGTAACAAGTGCGACGTGCGGCGTTTATCCCCATGCGCTGTGCTCTTTCGAGTGATCCGACTACACATTAACGAGTGGGCGCCTGACATCCCCACGAGGGCGCCATAGCCGGATAGTTCCGATCCGGCACCGGTTTTCGTGCTGGCGCGCGTCCTTTCTCGGCGGGAAGTGACGCGCGCTTATTTTTTTGCCCCAAAGCAAGGCTTTGCTGGCGTCATGCTATCGCGAAGCGGATAAGCGGCGGCCTTACTCCACGACCCGCACAGCGGTCATCACGTCGGGCTCGGCCGTGACAACACCATTGCGCCCTTGGTCTCCGCGTCTGATCGCGTCAACCACGTCCATTCCTTCTATCACTCGGCCGAACACGGTGTATTGCCCATCGAGAAATGGACCCGGCGCAAACATAATAAAGAACTGGCTGTTGGCGGAGTCCGGGTTGGACGAACGCGCCATGCCAACAATCCCCCGGTCGAAGCTGATGTCAGAAAACTCCGCCGGCACGTTCGGGCGCTCTGATCCTCCCCGTCCGCGCATTGAGGCGTCGCCATCCGCCTTGCCGAACTGCACGTCGCCCGTCTGCGCCATGAAGCCTTCAATGACCCGATGGAATACCACGCCGTCATAGGCGCCTTCGCGGGCCAAGGCCGTGATCTGTTCGACATGTTTCGGCGCGACATCCGGCAAAAGATCAATAATGACAGTGCCATTCGCGTCCCCGGATATATCGATTTCCAGGTTTGGTCCTGGTCCATCTTCCTGTGCAAAGGCGGGTTGCGCGACTAAGGCAAGAGCGAGGGCAAGCTTACGCATCGGCGGCCACCTTTACGCTGATCATTCGGTCCGGGCTTGCCGGAGGCTCTCCGCGCGTGATTGTGTCCACATGCTCCATGCCGGAGACGACACGGCCATACACCGTGTATTGACCGTTCAGAAAGTGGTTGTCCGTAAAGTTTATGAAGAACTGACTGTTGGCGGAATTCGGGTTTGATGAACGCGCCGCGCCAAGCGTGCCACGGTCGTGGGGCAGCTTCGAGAACTCGGCGGGAAGGTCCGGCTTGTCCGATCCACCGGTCCCCGCCATCCGAACATTGAGATCATCGCCGTGAACCCCATGCTCGACATCGCCGGATTGTGCCATGAACCCGTCGATCACCCGGTGGAAAATAACGCCGTCATAGGCACCTTCGCGGGCGAGCTCTTTCATCCGGGCGCAATGCTGTGGTGCAATATCGGGCAGTAGCTCAATTTCGACATTGCCGTCCTTCAGCTCGATCACGATGGTGTTTTCCGGGTCTCGATCGTCGGCCATTTGGCGCTCCTTGTGCGTCGGTTTGCGCGGACCCTAGGGTGATCGCAGCATAAGGAAAAGGGGTCCTCCGGCGAGACATGGTTGACGGCGGCGCATCGCTGGGATGTGAAGAGCTCCAGGGAACAGCGCTGAGGGACAGTCATGGCATGGAAAACACTCGATGACATGGATTTGGCAGGCAAGATCGTGCTCGTGCGCGTCGATATCAATGTACCTGTCGAAGATGGTCGGGTGACCGATGCCACCCGAATAGAGCGGATCGTACCAACGATCGCCGATATTCTAGCTGCGGGCGGACTGCCGGTCATGCTCGCGCATTTCGGCAGGCCGAAGGGAAACGTGGTGCCCGAGATGAGCCTTCGCATCACCCTGCCCAGCCTGGAGACAGCGTTAGGTCGCCCCGTCGTCTTCATTGAAAGACCCGAGCGTGCGGCATTGGAAAAGCTTGAGCCCGGCTCGGTGGTTCTTGTCGAGAATACGCGCTTTGCGCCGATGGAAGAGGCCAATGATCCGCGAATGGCCGGCTTTCTCGCCTCTCTCGGCGATGTTTACTGCAACGACGCCTTTTCCGCGGCGCACCGTGCGCATGCTTCGACCGAGGGCGTAGCGCACCACCTGCCATCTTGTGCGGGTCGGCTGATGGCGGCGGAGCTGAAGGCACTTGAGGCGGCTCTTGGATCCCCTGCCCGCCCGGTTGCCGCAGTCGTCGGCGGTGCGAAGGTCTCGACAAAAATCGACCTCCTGTCGAACCTGGTGACCAAGGTCGACTACCTGGTGATCGGCGGCGGAATGGCCAATACGTTTCTCGCTGCACAAGGGCTCGGCGTTGGCACGTCGCTTGCCGAACATGAAATGTCGAACACCGCGCGAGAAATTCTCGCGGCCGCCGGTGACGCGGGCTGCAAGATTGTACTGCCAGAGGATGTGGTCGTGGCGCGCGCCTTCAAGGCCGGGGCAGCAAGCGAAACCGTCCCCTCCGATCGGTGTCCCGAGGACGCGATGATCCTCGATGCCGGACCGCAAGCGGTGGCGCGCATCTAGGAGGTCTTCGGCAGCGCCAAAACCCTTATCTGGAAC
>JBCCKB010000152.1:0-8078 GCA_039027595.1 Pseudomonadota bacterium
ATATATGTCCACCAAAGGCTTTACGCTCCCTTCGTCGAAAAGGCGGTGGAAATCGTGAATGGGTATCGCCTCGGCAGCCCGCTCGACGTTGAGACGACACTGGGTCCCATGGCGCATCTGCGCTTCGCTCAAGCCGTCCGCACGCAGGTAAGCGACGCCATAGATCAAGGCGCTCGCCCACACATCGATTGCTTCGCCCAGGATGACGGCGGCACGTATCTCTCACCCCAGATTCTGACGGACGTCACTCACAAGATGCGGGTCATGCGCGAAGAAACCTTCGGCCCCGTCGTGGGGATCATGCCGGTTTCGAGCGATGACGAGGCCATTCACCTCATGAACGACAGCGACCTCGGACTGACTGCCAGCCTTTGGACATCGGACCCTGTTCGGGCTGCCAGCATTGGAGACCGGATAGAGACGGGCACGGTCTTCATGAACCGCGCCGACTACCTTGACCCGGGTCTATGCTGGACCGGCTGCAAACAAACGGGCCGCGGAGGCGGGTTGTCAATAATCGGCTTCCACAATCTAACGCGTCCGAAATCCTACCACTTCAAGAGATCGGCGGACTGAGGATCATACCTTCTTCTCTTCAAGAAAATATCCCGGGGGAGTCGCCGGTCAGGCGACTGGGGGCAGCGCCCCCGAGCACACCCATTGATCCAAGGAGTACGACCCAAGATGAGCCCAACCGCCACATGGTCCTTCCCGACCCACATCCGATTTGGTGCGGGCCGCATCAACGAAATCGCCGAAGCCTGCGCGAGTGCTGGCATAAGCCGCCCTCTCCTTGTGACCGACCGGGGCCTGGGCACGCATTCGATCACAAATAGGGCTCTCGATCTTTTGGAGGCCGCCGATTTCGGCCGGGCACTGTTCTCGGATGTCGACCCGAACCCGAATGAAGCCAATCTCGGCGCCGGCGTCGAGGCATTCCGCTCGGGGCGCCACGATGGGGTCGTGGCCTTCGGCGGCGGATCGGCTCTTGACCTCGCCAAGATGGTGGCGTTCATGGCGGGTCAAAGTCGTCCGGTCTGGGACTTCGAAGATATCGGCGTGTGGTGGCGCCGCGCGAATTCGGAGGCTATTTTTCCCAGCGTCGCCATCCCGACAACAGCAGGAACTGGCTCCGAGGTCGGACGCGCAAGCGTGCTTACAAATTCCGAGACGCACGAGAAGAAGATCATATTCCACCCGAAGGTTCTGCCCGCCGAGGTCATAGCCGATCCTGAACTCACCACCGGTATGCCCCCGGAGATTACCGCGGGAACCGGCATGGACGCTTTCGCCCATTGTCTCGAAGCGTTCTGTTCACCGCACTACCACCCGATGAGTCAGGGCATCGCGCTCGAAGGCATGCGGCTGGTTAAAGAAAATCTCCCCAAGGCATATGAGACCCCCAACGACCTGGACGCCCGCGCGCACATGATGTCTGCCGCGATGATGGGCGCCACAGCATTTCAAAAGGGGCTGGGCGCGATCCATAGCCTAAGCCATCCCATTGGCGCACGCCACCACACCCATCACGGCACGACCAACGCCGTCGTGATGCAAGCCGTGCTAGAGTTCAACCGACCGGCGATCGAAGACCATATGAGAAAGATCGCGGCCTATCTTGAGATCGGCGACGGCTATGACGAAGTGTACCACTTCATAGGTGATTTGAACAAACGGCTCGGGATACCACCGGACTTGACCGCGCTTGGCGTCGTTGACGCTGATCGGGAGGCCTTGCTTGATGGTGCCCTAAGAGACCCCTCCTGCGGTGGCAATCCAGTTGAACTGACGCGCGAGGCGCTTGGCCTGCTACTGGACAAACTGCTTGATTGAACACTTGGGTCAGACCTGGAGACCGAGCTTGATGCGCTTTGTTGCGGGGCTCCTGGATTGACCCCGAAATCGTGCCACGCGCGCGGACCGGAAATTTGCATCGAGCAGATCCGAGGCGCGAGGTCTTGGGCACATGCGTCTTTTGGGACCGCGAAGAATCGACTCAACATTCGTATTAAACCCACTACGCTGGCGGTAATGACCGGGCTCCAAGTCCCAGTCAAAGAAATGAAAAGCGCAGTTGAGCGCTCAGAACAGGGAGACGGGTTATGAAAATGGGTGCACTGGCTGCGGTGGCGGGGCTAATGGGCCTCGCCGGAGCCGCCTTGGCCGATGTTAAGGTGGGAATGGTCGTGACGCTATCGGGCCCACCTGCGGCGCTTGGGCAACAGGCGGTCGATGGCTTCCAGCTCGCGCTAGACGACCTTGGCGGCACACTGGGTGGCCAAGCGACGGAATTCATTGTCGAGGACGACGAGCTAAAGCCCGAGGTTGCGCTTTCGAAAGCAAACGGTCTGATCGAAGCCGAAGAGGTGGATTTCGTCGTTGGCACGATCTTCTCGAACATGCTCCAGGCGATCTTCCGGCCGATTACGGAATCAGAGACCTTCTTGATCAGCCCCAATGCCGGTCCTTCGACTTTCGCGGGCAATGCCTGTTCGCCATTTTTTTTCGTAACCTCCTACCAGAACAACCAAAATGCAGAGGCGATGGGCGCTTATGCGCAGGACGCCGGCTTCGCGAAGGTTTTCATGATCGCGCCCAACTACCAGGCGGGTCGCGACAATATGGAGGGCTTTCGGATGCACTATGACGGCGAGATCGTGGGTGAGGTCTATGTGCCCCTTGGGCATCAGGACTACTCGGCCGAAATTGCACGAATTGCGACCTCCGATGCCGACGCCGTATTTGCCTTCACGCCTGGCGGGATGGGCGTGCGCTTCGTGCGGCAATTCAGAGACGCAGGCCTCGCTGACAGAATGCAGTTCATGTCGGTGTTCACCACGGATGAAACCACGCTTCCCGCCCAAAAGGAGGCTGCAGAGGGCTTTCTTGCAGCGGGCAATTGGGCCCCCGACGCCGACGGCGAGACAAGCGAAGCCTTTGTCTCGGCCTTTGAGACGAAGTACGGCTATGTCCCGGGCGGGTACGCAATGCAAGCATACGACGCGGCAATGCTGATCAACAGCGCGGTCAATGCAGTCGGAGGTGATCTTTCAGACAAGGACGCTGTACGCGCGGCGCTCCGCGCAGCCGATTTTCAAAGTCTGCGGGGAACGTTCTCATTCAACGCCAACCACTATCCCGTTCAGAGCTTCTATCAGCTCTCGGTCATCGAGCGCGAGGACGGGAATTGGGCCACATCAAAGGGAACATTGATCTTCGAGAACTACGAAGACAGCTTCGCGGCTGAGTGCAATATGTAACTGTCGCTGGCGGGTACCAATAGGGCCCCGCCGCCACTGCGGGCGCAGATGTCTACCACGCTCATCCTCATCCAGCTTCTGAACGGGCTGCAGCTCGGGGTGATCCTGTTTCTGATTGCCGCGGGTCTCACGCTTGTTTTCGGGGTCATGGGTTTTATCAACCTCGCACACGGGGTTCAGTACATGCTGGGCGCCTATCTCGCGGTATGGCTTTATGGGCTGACCGGGAGCTTTCTCGTGGCGCTGATCCTGGCGCTCCCCCTCGCGCTGGCCCTGGGTCTCGTCCTGGAGTTCCTCGTCTTCCGACATCTTTATGACCGGGATCACCTCTCCCAGGTTCTCGCCACCTTTGGCGTGATCCTGTTTCTGAACCAGCTGGTCAAAGTGCTCTTTGGCCCTGCCTCGTTGATCGTGCCGGTACCTGAGTTTCTGGATTTCTCGATCCCGATCGTTGACGGTCTCCGCTACCCCGCCTACCGCCTGGCCCTCATCGCGTCCGGACTCCTCGTCGCCCTCCTGCTATGGCTAATCATCGCGAAAACCCGCGTGGGCATGCTCATCCGCGCAGGCGCCACCAACCCCGACATGGTCTCGGCTCTGGGCGTCAATGTCCGCCAACTCTTCCTTGTGGTCTTTGGCTTCGGTGCGATGCTGGCGGGGTTCGCAGGCGTGATGGCTGCGCCTGTGTTCTCCGTTGAGCCCGGCATGGGCGACAACCTTCTCATTGTCGCCTTTGTCGTCATCGTGATCGGCGGCGCTGGCTCGATCCGGGGCGCCTTCGTCGCTGCGCTTCTCGTGGGCCTCGTCGATACGCTTGGCCGGATGCTCGTCACCGACGGCCTCCGCCTTGTTATGGACCCTTCATCGGCCAATCAGATCGGCCCCGCAATCGCATCAATGCTGATCTACGTCTTGATGGCGCTCGTTCTCTTCTGGCGGCCCGAGGGCCTTTTCGCGCCCAAGGCCGCGCGATGAGCACCCTCGAGGCCGCGCCCCCGGTGACGCGCCCTGTGGCTCCCTTGGTAATCGCAGGCGCGATCTTCGCGCTCCTTGCGCTCACGCCGCTCTTCTCCGAACTCTATGGTGGTGCCTACGTCACCTCGCTCGCGGTTCGCGCGATGATCCTCGCGATTGTCGCGATCTCGCTGGACCTTTTGATGGGGCACGCGGGGCTTGTAAGCTTCGGCCACTCCGCCTTTGTCGCCATCGGCGCCTACGTCGCCGGCATCATGGTCACCGAAGGCGCTCAGGAGATGGCCCTGATCCTTCCCACCGCGATCCTCTGCGCTGCCGGGTTCGCGGCGTTGAGCGGGGCGATCTGCCTGCGCACATCCGGCGTGTCCTTCATCATGATCACGCTCGCCTTCGGCCAGATGGTGTTCTTCGGGCTAGGGTCCCTCGCTCAGTACGGCGGCGACGATGGCCTGACCCTCTGGTCATCGCCGGAGGTCTTCGGCACGCGTTGGCTCACCTCCAAGGAGGGCATCTACTGGGTGGTCCTTTTGACCTTGATCACCACCTGGGCGCTGACCCACCGAATTGTGGGCTCCCGGTTTGGCCGGGTCCTGCGCGCCGCGCGCCAGAACCCTACTCGCGTGGCCTCGATGGGCTACTCCGTCTTTCGCTATCGCCTGACGGCCTACATCATCGCGGGTGTTGTCTCGGCCATCGCGGGCGTCCTCTGGGCGACCCATGCGGCATTCGTAAGCCCGTCCCTGGGCTCCTGGCAGCGCTCTGGCGATCTCATCGTCATGGTGGTCCTTGGTGGCATGGCCACCCGGAACGGGGCGCTCATCGGCGCTCTCTTCTTCATCCTTCTCGAAGAAGTGCTCTCGTCCATCACCCATGACTGGCGGCTGATCTTCGGGCCGCTCCTCGTCCTCATTGCGCTTCACGCGCGGGGTGGCCTCGTGGGTCTCCTCGACCGGGTCCGGGGCGCTGCGGCGTGACGGCGGTTCTGGAACTTACCGGGGTTCGCAAGGCGTTCGGCGCATTGGTCGTGACGGATGGCGTGGACCTCGACCTCCGGGACGGGGAGTGCCACGCTCTGATCGGCCCCAATGGCGCGGGGAAGTCGACGCTAATCCACCAGATCTCGGGCGTTCTCGCCCCCGACGAGGGCCGGATCGCCTTCGAAGGCCGGGACGTCACGAGCCTCAGTCTCGCCGAACGCGCGATCGCGGGGCTTGGCCGCTCATTTCAGATCACCTCGATTATTCCCGAATTCACGGTCCTCGAGAACGTGGCGCTCGCCGCCCAGGCCCGGGAGGGCTCAAGCTTTCGGTTCTTCGGGCGCGCCGCGGAGGAGGCCGCGCTCAACGAGGCCGCCATGGAGGCGCTGACCCGGATCGGCCTCGGCACGCGGGCTGGCATCACGGCGGGCACGCTCTCCCACGGCGAAAAGCGCCTCCTCGAGCTTGCCATCGCCATCGCAGGCCGCCCCCGTGCGCTCCTCCTCGACGAGCCCATGGCGGGGATGGGCCGGGCCGAGAGCGAGGCGCTCACGGAGACCCTGAAGACGCTCAAATCGACCTACCCGATGCTCCTCATTGAGCACGACATGGAGGCCGTGTTCCGCCTCGCTGACCGGGTTTCCGTTCTCGTCGCGGGCGCAATTGTTGCGAGCGGAAGACCCGACGAGGTCCGCACCGACCCCCAGGCCCGCGCGGCCTATCTGGGCGAGGATCACGCATGAGCCTCTTGAGCCTCCGCGGCGTCACCGCCGGATACGGCACCGCCCAGGTACTCTTCGGGATCGACCTCGAGATCGGTGAGGGCGAAGTGGTGACGCTTCTGGGCCGGAACGGCATGGGCAAGACCACGACGGTTAGAGCGATCATGGGGCTGAACCCGCCTTGGTCAGGTGAGATCCTAGTGGACGGGGAAAACCTGGCGGGCGCGCCGCCCTACGCCATCGGACGCGCAGGGGTTGGCCTGGTGCCCGAAGGCCGTCAGGTCTTTCCCACGTTGACGGTCGAGGAAAACCTTGTCGCCACCGCCAAGACCCCTCGTGGCGCGCGCTGGGAGCTTGATGCGGTTTTCGCCTTCCTACCCCGCCTCGCGGAGCGGCGTGGCCATCTCGGCAGCCAGCTATCGGGCGGCGAGCAACAAATGGTGGCGATCGGACGCGCGCTGATGACGAACCCGAGGCTCTTGATCCTAGATGAAGCCACCGAGGGTCTGGCACCACTGGTCCGAGCCGAGATCTGGACACGGCTCGCGGAACTTAAAGCTGAGGGCGAAGCGATCCTGGTGATCGATAAAAATGTCGGGGCAATCGCCGAACTTGGCGATCGACACTACATTATCGAAAAGGGCGAGATCGTAAACACAGTTGAGGCCGTCGCCGACTGGAAAACAACAGCCAAAACGCTCGAAGGGCACCTGCACCTATAGGGCGTTGGGCTTCTTGGGAGACGTTAGTCGGCAAAAGGTCGACCTAATAGAACTCAATACATAAGCTTGAGCTAGCGGATCCGAAGCACCGGCGCCGGTCCGAGTGGTACCGGGCCCAGACGGACAAAGCCCCCAGAAAGTCTAAGTGTCGCGTCAATGGTCTCGGGATTGCCGGAAAGGCCAGCAAGTATCTCGAGACCGCGCCTAATTGTCGGCAGAAACTCAAGTGGTACCCAGCCACCTGTCTCGGCCACCTCCAGCATGTCTCGCCAATTCACCGCGCGCACCGCAATGTCACCTTCAGGCATTCCTGCGTCATCCACCTTCAACGTCCCGGCGGCTTCGAACTTCATCGGGCCCCATAGTGCCTTCATTAACCGAATGTTGAGCGCGGTTGGTTGTGGACGCCGGTCTTCGATCGCATGTCGATCC
Organism: Pseudomonadota bacterium; assembly: GCA_039027595.1. Classification (GTDB taxonomy): domain Bacteria; phylum Pseudomonadota; class Alphaproteobacteria; order Rhodobacterales; family Rhodobacteraceae; genus Ovoidimarina. The sequence goes on from JBCCKB010000152.1 coordinate 7,089, forward strand.
CAAGGGACATCGAACGCGGCCTCCATATCGAGTTCCATTGAGGTAAAGATGGTAGGGAGTTTTTCTAATGGATCGAGACGCTTGAGGAACTCGCCGGCGGGTTTCAGGCCATGGGCGGAGAACGCGATGGCATGGGCGAGCGGATCGTCCTCGAGCCGCCGTGTTTCCAGGGATCCGTCCTCGAGGCGCGCGGTCCAGCCCGCCGAGGACCTCAGGAACACCGAAGACAAGGACATCTCAGATGTATCAAGTGCAAGGGTAGGCCCCGGCACGAGTCCAATTCCCGCCCGGATCTCGGCGGCTTCGATGCCAATGGTCTCGAAAGGTGTCAGGATCTCCTGCATTTCTGGCCACCTGGCGTCCAGATACGTGGGCGCATAGGCCTCGGCACGGAAATCGAATTGGGGCGCCGTCCAGCCGAGGCCGGTCTCAGGGTCCACAAGAGAAATATCCTCAAACCGGGTCTCGAAGGCGAGAGGGAAACCCGAGGTCCGGATCGTCGCCACCTCCGCAAGCCAACCTTCGCTGCGTCGTAGCTCGGTCCACTGGAGAACTCCGCGCTCAATTCCGATGACAGCAAGCGCCCAGTATCCGGCCCAAAGCAACGCGGCCACAACCAGAAGCCAACTTAGTCGCCGCATCTTCGCCCTTTCAAGTCCCTGCTCGAGAGTGTTTTAAGAAGCCCATGACGCGAGAACCAGTGCGATGAAAGATCAGGCCATGTGGGTTTTTGGCTACGCTTCGCTGATCTGGAATCCCGGCTTTGACTATGAAGAGAAAGCAATCGCGCGACTCAAGGATTATGCGCGGAGCTTCTGCATGCGCTCCATCCACCACCGAGGCACTCCGCAGGATCCCGGGCTGGTCCTTGCGCTAGATGCGCATCCCGGCGCGGCTTGCGAGGGTGTTGCCTTCCGCGTGGCGCGCTCGCATGAGGCGAGTGTTCTAACCTATTTGCGCGAACGCGAGCTGATCTCCTCGGCATATCTG
>JBCCKB010000153.1:0-8067 GCA_039027595.1 Pseudomonadota bacterium
GACTGGACATATCCGGCATGCAAGGGGCCATCGCGCGAAATCACGTTTTGTTTCCGGTACGCAACAGGTTAACCACCCCGATCGAAATTTCGTGATGAACTCAGATCAGTCCGTTTTTTTCATTGAATCGCCATCTTTCGAGGACTAAGTGCGCAAGTGTCGATGAAGTGGCGAGCAAGGTGCTCGCGGAGCACGCACAAAGGAGGCGCTGACATGATGACTCGGGATGATTTGATCCGTGAAACACGTAACCGTAGCGCGTCCTGGCCGGCGCTGGTGGTGGTCTACGGGATCATCGTTGGCACGCTCTTGCTGACAGCAAACGCCATCGTCTAGGCGCATCGCAGCGAACGCATGCCCTTCTGATCTTAGCGGCCGCCGTGCCAGCGGCGGCGCTTCGCTGGCATACCGAAACATCCATGGGGACGTGTATGGTCACGCGGGTCCAAGCAATCAGGGCCTTGGGGATGTTGTGATGCTCATCGTTTGGCCCGGACGCCCCTGCGGCTACCTCCGCCGTCATGGTTTTCCCAGACTAGAGCGGGTTCTGGCTTAAACCGCTGAACCTCTGGTCCAGCGATCCACCCGTGTTGTGCCGGTGCGGCCGCACGATCCGCGGGGTCAGGCAAGGGCTCGCCTTCGGCGTTCAAACACTGGCACACGCGCTCGACACCGATCCGAGACCCCGTGGAAGTGGATCGGACGAGCGAGGGCAAGCCGTCAACCGCGAGACGCGCTCCGTGCCGCGGAAACTCAAATCCGCGGCACGGTCTCGGGTAGCCATGTTCAAACGTTGGCAGATTCGCCGATATTGTCGACGCCGCGCTCCTCTAGAAGCGTTGTCAGCCAGTTCGGGTCCATCTCCGGCACCGACGACAAAAGCAGGTCGGTATAGGGGTGGTGCGGCGGCGTGAACATCTCGTTCTTGGGGCCAGCCTCAACCACCTTACCTTGCTGCATCACCACAACTTCGTCGGCGATCGACCGAACGGTCGCCAGATCGTGGGTGATGAACATGTAAGCGAGGTTCAACTCCGACTGAAGCCGATCCAGGAGCTTGAGGATCCCCTCCGCAACCAACTGATCGAGGGCCGACGTGACCTCGTCGCAGATGATGAAGGTGGGTTCGGCGGCCAAGGCTCGCGCGATACCGATCCGCTGCTTCTGGCCGCCGGACAGCTCCGGCGGGAAGCGTGAGTAGTAGCGAGACGGCTCAAGCTCGATCAGATCCAGGAGCTCATCGACGCGCTGCTTGAGGTTGGGGCCCGTAAGGCCCGAATAGAACTGCGCCGGCCGGCCAATAATCTCCGAAATGCGCACCTTTGGGTTCAGCGCCGTATCCGCCATCTGGTAAATCATCTGCGCCTGGCGAAGCTGATCACGGTTCCGGTCCTGGTAGCGGGCCGGTAGCGGGTCCCCTTTGAAGAGCACTTCGCCCTTTGAGGGCGGCAGGAGCCCAGTGATCACCCGCGCAGTGGTCGATTTGCCCGAGCCGGACTCGCCCACGACAGCGACGGTCATACCCGAGTAGACATCGAAGGACACGTCATCGAGAACCTTGGCGCCGCCGGTATAGGCGGCGTCCACCCCCTTGATCGAGATCAGCGGCTTCGTCCCATCCGTTGGCCGGTTCTTCTGTGGCCGCTGAAAGCTCCGCACCGCCCAAAGCGACTTTGTGTAGTCCTCCTTCGGGCTCTCAAGCATCTCTTCGGTCGAGGCCTCCTCAACCTCTTTACCGCGCAACAGGACCTTTATGGTGTCCGCCATCTGAGCCACGACAGCCAGATCATGGGTAATGTAGATCGCGGCCGTATTGAACTGGTCAACGATATCGCGAACCGCCGCCAAAACCTCGATCTGGGTGGTCACATCCAGGGCGGTGGTGGGCTCGTCGAATATGATAAGATCAGGTCGACAGGACATGGCCATTGCCGTCATCGCCCGCTGTAGCTGGCCACCCGAAACCTGATGAGGATAGCGGAACCCAATCTCGTTGGGGTTGGGAAGCCGCAACCGCTCATAAAGCTCCATCGCATCTTCTTGCGCCTCCATCCGCTTTTTGATGCGGTAGTGGACCGGCGCCTCGGTGTGCTGGTCGATGATCTTGTGGGCGGGATTGAACGAGGCCGCCGCCGACTGGGCGACATAGGCGATCCGCGAGCCCCTGAGCGCGCGCTTTTCTGCCTCCGACGCGGTGGTGAGTTCCATTCCGTCAAATTCAATCGAGCCTTCGGAGATCCGGGTGCCATCCCGGGCGTAACCCATCGCGCCGGCACCGATTGTCGACTTGCCCGCGCCGGATTCCCCAATCAGCCCCAGCACCTCACCGCGGTGGAGCGTGAGGTCGACACCCTTGATGATATCGACCCATTTTTCATCCGAGTACCCCTGGATCTTGAGGTCGCGGACCTTGAGCAGGACTTCTTTTTTCTCGCTCATGCTTATTGCTCCTTAAGACCGGAGGACCGGAACAGCATCCAGTCGACGACGAAGTTGACGGCCACCGTCAGTAGCGCGATGGCCGCGGCGGGGATCAGCGGTGTGATGTCCCCGAACGAGATCAGCGTCGCGTTCTCGCGCACCATCGATCCCCAATCGGCCGTTGGTGGCTGGATGCCGAGACCAAGGAACGACAGACCCGCGATCAAGAGGAACACAAAGCAGAACTCAAGCCCGAACTCCGCAACGAGCGGCGCGGTCGAGTTTGGAAGGATCTCCTTGCGGATCAGGTACCAGTCCCCCTCGCCCCGTAGTTTGGCCGCCTCGATGTAGTCCATGACAACAACATTGCCCGCGACGGCTCGCGTGAGGCGGAAGACCCGGGGCGCGTAGATAACCGCCACGACGATCACAATCACCAGAAGGTTCGTGCCGAAGATCGATAGCATCAGGAGCGAGAAAATCAGCGACGGTACCGACATGATCACATCCGCCGTGCGCCCCATAAGCTGATCGAACCAGCCTCCCTTGACCGCGGCCAAGAGCCCTGCCATCGCGCCCATGACAAACGCAAGTGTCGTGGCGACCAGCGCCAGCCCCACCGAATTTCGGGCCCCAAAGATGATACGCGAAAACATGTCGCGGCCGAGTTGATCGGCGCCCAGGAGCATGGTCTCGTCCGCTGGCGCAAAGGCCGAAGAGATAATCTCGCTCTCCCCGTGAGGCGCGATCCAGGGCGCAAAGATCCCCGCGATCGCGTAGGTGAAGATCACGAACATGCCGAACGAAGCCGTCAGCGGAGCCGTCCGGAACTCCTTGGCCATATTTGGCCCAGAGATCTGAACCAGGAACTCTTTGAAGGCAAAGGACGTACCCGCCGCGAGCGCTATAATTCCCGCCGAGATTGCCACGAAACGAAGCGCTCCGACCCCACCTATGATGCCCAAAACGAAGGACACCAAGGTAAGCGAAAAGAGCAGCATGAACGCGCCGCGTTTCTCGTAGAACGCTGCGAGGCACGACGCGCCGATTAGAAAGGCGTAGTAGCCGATTACAAAGACACTCATCGTCTGCCCCCCTTACTTCGGATGCCGCAGGCGTGGGTTGGTCAGGATCGACCCCACGTCGGCTGCAAGGTTAAGGAGGATGAACGTCGCCGCGAAGATCAGGCAGCAGGCCTGAACGATCGGGAAGTCGCGTTTCGCCACCGCATCGACAAGCGCCTGTCCAATGCCGGGATAAACGAAGACCACCTCGACGAGGACCACGCCGGTGATGAGATAGGCGAGGTTCAGCGCCACAACGTTGATGATCGGCGCCCAGGCATTCGGGAGGGCGTGCTTGACGATCACTTTCCAGGGCGGCGTTCCCTTGAGCCGCGCCATCTCGATATAGGGTGACGCGAGGAGGTTGATGATTGCCGCCCGCGTCATCCGCATCATGTGGGCCACGACCACGAGGACGAGCGTCAACGCCGGGAGGAACGTCCGGTGCAGAAGCTCGGGCAAGGTCATGCCGTCCGACAGGCTGGCGATCGCTGGAAACATCTGCGAGCGCACCGCCAGAAAGAGGATCAGAATGTAACCGAGGAAGAACTCGGGGCTCGAGATCGAGGTCAGTGTCAGGACGTTGGCCACCCGGTCAAAGAGCGTGTTCCTAAGGAGCGCGACAATCACGCCGAGAATGATCGAGACAGGAACCGCGATAACCGCAGCATAGGCTGCCAGAAAGAGCGTGTTGATGAAGCGGTCGGAGATCGCCTCGGTCACCCGCTCGCCACTGATTAGGGAGGTGCCAAAATCGCCGGTGACCGCGCCACCGAGCCATTCAATGTAGCGCACCGGCGCCGGCCGCTCCAGGCCCAGGCGGTCACGAAGCGCCGCAAGCGTTTCTTCAGTGGCTCCTTGCCCAAGCACTGCCTGGGCCACATCGCCCGGCAAGAGCTCGACGGCGAAGAAAATCAGAACCGAGACCACCAGCAATGTGATGAGCCCGAGCCCCAGTCGTTTTCCGACGAGGCGCAGTATGTCCCCCATATGTCCCTCCTGTTATATGCGCGTTCCCGATTTTGTGGGAGCGAGCGGCGGGCTGATTTCGGTAGAGCCGCTCGGTTGGAAACGCCAATGCGGATCCGGCCCGCCGGGGCCGGATCCGTCTCGTCCTATCGGGCGTCGCACGCACCGGCGCAGGTCCGGGCATCGACGTACCACTGGCGCATTAGGCGAACCACCAACGGCTCGCGTGCCGGTAGCCGTCCATCTGCCAGGCTGGGGACACCGTGCCGCCATGCTGGCAGGTCGCCCGGCGTCCGTAGACGAAGTTCGGGAAGTAGGGGATGATGGTTCCACCATCGTCGCGGGCGAGCGTCGCCATTTCGGCGTACATCTCCGCGCGCAGCGCGTCGTCAAGTTCACCCTTGGCCTGAAGCAGGAGCTCGTTGAAGCGCTCGTTCTGCCAGCGCGACTCATTCCACGCGGCGCCAGATGCATAGGCCAGGGTGTACATCACGTCCGGTGTTGGTCGCGAACCCCAGGTCACCATGCAGAACGGTTTCACGAGCCAGACATCCGACCAGTACCCGTCATTCGGCTCACGGACGACGTTGACCGTAATTCCCGCAGCCTTCGCGTGCTCCGCGAACAGAACCGCCGCGTCCACGGCTCCGGTGGTGATTGAGTCGGCGGTCGAGAAGTCCACCGTCAGACCTTCCATGCCAACGCTCGCGAGAAGCGATTTGGCTTGGTCGGGGTCGTACTGACGCTGTTCGATGTCCGGGAAGTAGGGCTGCGCGGGCGAATGATGGAAATCGTTGCCGATCGTCGCCGCGCCAAAGGTGATCTTCTCGATCAGCTCCTCGCGGTTGATCGCAAGCTTGAGCGCCATCCGAACCTCAGGGATATCGAACGGAGCCGTGTCAACGTGCATCGGCATGGTGATCGCCTGGCCCGAAGGCACATTATCGATCTCGATATCGGGGTTACGCGCCATCAGGCCCAGCGTCTTGCTCTCAAGCAGGCTCGCCGAGTCCGCGTCTCCGGTGATAAGTGCCGTCTGGCGGGCATTTGGGTCGTTGATGACGGTGAATTCGCACTCGTCGAAATAGGCTCCTTCACCGTGCCAGCCGTCATGCCTGCTGAGGCGCGCGCCAACCCCGAATTCGAGCTCCTCGATTTTGTAGGGTCCGGAGCCGTCTCCCGACTGCCAATTCGCGGTGCCGTCAGCGTTCGCGGGTACGACGCAGAGGTGATAGTCCGTCAAAAGCCACGGCAGGTCCGCGTTGCCCGATGCCAGCTTGAAGGTGACAGAGTTGTCGCCGTTATCGGTAATATCCTCGACTGTCGCCAAGAGCGCCTTTGCGGCTGAGCCTGAGTCTTCCCCGCGGTGGTAGTTCATCGAGGCGACAACGTCGTTGGCGGTTACCGGCGCACCCGAATGGAACGTGGCGCCATCCTGCAGGACGAAGGTCCATTCTGCGGCATCCTCAGTCGCAGACCATTCCTTCGCCAGATCCGGTCCGATGGATCCATCCTGGTTGATCATGGTCAGGAACGACCGGTGTGTATGCACCAGCGAAATGTCGAAGTTGGACTGGTACACACCCATGTCGTGCGTGTCCGAGGTATTGCCGTCGTGCTGGGCGCAGCGATAGGTCCCGCCACTCTTTGGCTGGGCCTTGGCCTGGGTGGTCCAGACACCTGTCGCCGTGGTCGCTGTAATGCCAGCGGCCATGGCCGTCGACATGAAGGATCGCCGCGATACGCGACCCATACGGGCCGCATCCGCGAGCTGGTCCATGAGGAACTGTTGATCGGGTTTAAGCATGACATCTCCCTGAATGTCGTTTTTGTTGTCCGTGGCCGCGCCAGGCGCAGCGTATTATGTCAGCGTCGTAGGCGCATCGCTTCGTGGGATGCCCGAATGCGACATATCGATAGCAAAACACGAAGTTGCGCGTGCATCTACCCCTGCTGTTGGTAAAATATCGGTGGAAACGTCGGATCAGCGCCCTTTCCAGACCGGATCGCGCTTTTCGGCGAAGGCCCTGGCTCCCTCCAGGTTGTCCTCGGAACCGTAGAGCCGGTCCACCGTGGCAAATTGCCTTTTTGTGATCCGATTGAGCGCATCCTGAAAGCGCATATCCTCGGCGTCGCGGACAATTTCCTTGATGGCCGCGTAAACCAGCGGCGGCCCAGAAGCGAGTAGCCGCGCAAGTTCCCAGGTCTTGTCCAGAAGCGTTTCGGGCGTCGTGACCTCGCGCAAGAGCCCCCACCGGAGCGCTTCTTCGGCATCGAACCATCGCCCCGTCAGGAGGAGATCCATGGCCACATGGTATGGGATCCGCTTTGGCAGCTTCACCGAGGCCGCGTCCGCGACGGTGCCGGAACGGATCTCTGGCAGGGCGAAGGTCGCGTTGTCCGAGGCGAGGATAATATCGCATGACAGCGCGACCTCGAGCCCGCCGCCGCAGCATATCCCATTGACCGCGCAGATCACGGGTTTGTTCAGTCCCGGAAGCTCCTGGAGCCCTCCAAATCCTCCGACGCCGTAATCCCCATCCACCTCGTCACCATCCGCCGCGGCCTTCAGATCCCAACCGGGGCAAAAGAACTTCTCGCCAGCGGCACGCATGATTGCCACGCGCAAGCCGTCGTCATCGCGAAAGTCGCGGAACACCTCTCCCATGATCCGGCTGGTGGCGAGGTCGATCGCATTGGCCTTTGGTCGGTCCAACGTCACTTCGAGAACAGCGCCCTCGCGACGGGTCTTGATGGGTTCTTCGGTCATGGAGCGGCCTCTCGAATTAGGGCGTCGGCTGCGACCGCGCGCGTTGCGGTGAGAATGAGAGGATTGATCTCGATTTCCTCAATCTCGGGCATTGTGGCGAGCATGTCTTGGAGCACAAGCGCCACCTCGATGGCCCCTTGCAGCGCCGGGCGTGGGCGGCCCCGGTGCCCGTCAAGAAGCGGCCAGAGCTGTAGCTCTCGGAAGGCCCCCGTGATCTCTTCAATGCTCGTGGGAAGGACCAAGGTCGCGACATCGGCTAACAGTTCAGCCGCAACCCCTCCCAAACCAAGCGTAAGGCTCGCGCCATAGACCGGATCGCGACGCACGCCCAGGATCAGCTCGGCCAAACCTCCCGGCACCATCTCCTCGGCGAGATAGCCAGATGCGCCGGGCATTGGCTCGGCATGTTCGAGGTCGCCAAGGTTCAGGCGGACGGCGCCCGCCTCGGTCTTGTGGGCAAATCCCAACCCCTTGAGCGCCAGAGGTGCGCACAGCTCCCGCGAGGCCGTGACCAGTTCACCAAGTGTGGCGGCCGTAACTCCCTTGGGCACCGCAATGCCGGCCTTGGCCAATCGCAACTTGGCTGTGCTCTCTTCAAGTATTCGCGTGGTCCGGGTCTCCGTGTTCGGCCAGGGCGCCCATCCGGCTTGACCCGGTGGAGTGGCGGCCGCATCGACAGCGGCGAGCGCTGTCTCTAACCCTCCAAGAGCTGCGACACCATCATCCGAAAAGGCCTGCGCCACGCCTTCATCAAGACCTTCGGGCATGGAAGACACCGCAAATATGGGCGCTCCGGTCTGCCTCGCCGCCGTCCCGATCGCCCGGAGCGCAGCCTCGAAACTC
>JBCCKB010000154.1:0-8049 GCA_039027595.1 Pseudomonadota bacterium
CCGATGGTGTCGAGCGCGGCGTTGAGCGCTCTGTGCGCGCCACCTTCGCGAAGGGTGTCTGTCATTTGCAGGCTCAGCGTGTTGGGTGTCGCAAGCGCGTCGCGGGCCTCCTCGAGCGTACCGGGCAGGGTGGCCAGAAAGCCCGAAATCAACTGCGTCGTATAGGCTTCAGCGGCCTCCTCCGCGCCCGTTTCGCTTCCGAGCCAACCGGCCCCGGTAGCCATCAAGTCGACTATCCCAGGCACCATCGCGCATATTGCGAAGTGAGCATTGAGCGCCGTCTCGGAGTTCGTAGACACAACGGGGTTTTCCGGCGAAAACAACGCCTTCAGAAGCGGTTCGTCGCCAAATGCGGCCAATGGGCAGCCGCCCTGCTCGAGAAATCCCAATGGGATTGTCTGCACAATACGGACCGCCGGGGCACAAAGCCCCTGAAGCTCGCTCCGGGTGATCCCGGCCATGACGGAAACGATCCCCTGGTGCGCATGGAAACGCAGCGATCCGAGCACGTCTCGGGCCACGTGCGGGCGCAGGCACAACAGCAAAATATCGCTCCGGTCGATGACGACCTGCGCCGTGCCACATGCGACGCCATGGCTCTGGGCGAGGGCACTCGAGACGGCTTCGTTGCGCTTGGTCACCGTCAGGTCGTGACCCTTGCGCACAAGAAACCGCACCATGGGTGCCGCAATGTGGCCGGTGCCGATGACCCCGATCTTAGTCATCTTGCGGGACTTCGGGGATTGACGCTGACAGTGCCGACCGCCACGCGTCTAGCTTTCGAGCAAGCGCATGATCCGAAACTGCGAGGATCGACGCGGCCATCAGACCGGCATTTGCCGCTCCTCCAATGGCCATGGTCGCCACCGGGTAGCCTTTTGGCATCTGGACAATGGAGTAAAGGCTGTCGATTCCGCGCAGCGCTTGTGTCTCGATCGGCACCCCAATGACCGGAAGCCGTGTCTTGGACGCCACCATGCCAGGCAAGTGTGCCGCGCCGCCCGCGCCTGCGATGATCACCTTGAGCCCGCGCTCAATGGCGCTCTGTCCGTAGTCCCACAATCTGTCAGGGGTTCGATGGGCCGAGACAATCGCGGTCTCGAAGGGGACGCCTAATTCGGTTAGCACGCCACCTGCCGCTCGCATGGTTGGCCAGTCCGATTGACTGCCCATGATGATACCTACATCAGTGCCCATATGTCGTCAGACCCCGTCCACCCAAGAGGCGGGAACTATAGCGAGGCGAATTGCTTACGCAATGATGTCTGGGGTCAGCCGGTCTTCCAACGCAGCGATCTCATCCTTCAGGCGAAGCTTTTGCTTTTTGAGCCGCCTGATTGTCAGGGCGTCGGCCGTGCCCTTGTGCTCGAGCGCGTTTATCGCCTCGTCGAGGTCACGATGTTCTGCCCGAAGCGCTTCGAGCTTCACACGAAGAACATCCTCGGGCACCATTTGCGAACTGTCCATGGTCACTTTTTTGATCAACTTACGTGAACGGGCCGTTAGTTTATATGCAATTTCAGTGAGCACAAAGCTCCGAAACCTTGCGAGCCTTGGGTCGGCGCCCCATATCAAGCTAAGGATCGCCGAAATGGGGTCCGCAAAGACAACGTCGCTTTGATAGGGCATGTCCATGACAAAACTCGCACTGGGGTCGCACCCCTTCCTTTTGGGCTTTGAACAGCTTGAGCGCCTTGTTGAGCGCACGGCGAAGTCAGAGGGAAACGGTTACCCTCCTTACAATATCGAGCAGACGGGTCCGGCAGGCTATCGGATTACGCTCGCCGTGGCGGGGTTCACAGACGACGAGCTTGCCATAACGATCGAAGACCGGAGCCTTGTGATCCGAGGCCGACAGGTTGACGACGATGTTGAGAGGGTCTTCCTCCACCGTGGTATTGCGGCGCGCCACTTCCAGCGCAGCTTCGTGATGGCTGATGGCGTAGAGGTCGCCGGCGCCAAGCTCGAGAATGGCCTCTTGCATATAGACCTCACCCGGGCTGAACCGGAGCGGGTCGTCCAGTCGATAACGATCAGGAAAGGGTGAAGGCGTGGACACGAAATATCAACTTAGCGGCGAAGGGTCACGACCGATTGTGTATGTGCGTCCCGTTGCAGTTTCGGACCTGCCCGAGGATTTGCGCGACCAGGCCGAGGGCTCGGAACGCGTCTACGCGGTCCACAACGAAAACGGAGAGCGGCTGGCCCTCGTGCGCGATGAAAAGCTCGCTTTTTTGCTGGCCAATCAGCACGAGCTTGCCCCTGTACGGGTGCACTAGCGCGGACGCCGTCCTGGGCTAGGCGCATCAGTAGGGGTGATCCCTGCCGTCCCATGTTTCAAACGCGCCGGTGGTCTCCAGGCTCAGAGCGTCAAAGCGCGCCTTTAGGCCCAAGGCCGCGTTTTGAACGCTGAGGTCAGCATTGGTGCCTCCCATGTCGGTCCGGACCCATCCGGGATGGTAAATTCCAACGGCAATTCCTCGGGGTGCGAGATCATGTGCGAGATTGCGCCCAAGATTGACGGCGGCGGCTTTCGAGGCTCGGTAGATGTATGAGCCACCCTTTGCGCGGGTAGATGACCCCATCTGGCTCGCAATAATGGCTATACGCGGGAGCTTGGCGCGCGCTAGGGCTGGAAGCAGCGCTTGAACGGTCAGGAATACGCCCGTGACGTTCACAGCGAAGGCTTCTTCCCAGAGGGCTGGCGCGTATCCTTCTTCGAGCTGCTCGCTACGGTCAAGATAAACCCCGGCATTGCAGACCAATAGCTCGACGGCATGACCTTGCAACGTCGGCGCAAGGGCCTTTGCCGATGCGGGGTCTGCAACGTCTAGGCGCCGCCATTGATCGCCTTCCGGCACACCCCGTGTTGTCCCGATAACCCTCGCACCCTCCTTGGCATAGAGGTCAAGCAAGGCGCGGCCAATGCCCCGGGAGGCCCCAGTGATCACAACGGTCACGGTCGAATCCTGCGCTGTTGGCAGTTTGTCGCCTCTGCGGATACCCGGGCTTAGTGAGAATTCCAAGGCGACCTAAACGATAGTTGCCTGGAATATTCCCTGATTTCAGATTTTTGCTTCGAAAGGCGTTGGGCGGGAATGCTCAACACCGAGACCATGACGCTGCTTTGCAAAGCCATGTGGCTGTTTGTTTGAAGCCCTGCGGTGGGAAATAGGTCGAACGCGATACTGCGAGCCTCCGCCAAGTGGCCAACTGCCCGATGGGTTGCTGAGGCTGCCGTGATTTGCCGTTCAATGGGTCTCGGTATTTTAGGAGAGGTCAACAATCGCGCGGGAGACATTCCGCAGCCGCTGATACTCGACCGAATTTATGCGGCGATGGAGAGCGGTGTTCCGCAAACGTCGCGAGATTGCCTCGGAGCGTCTTGCGACAACGGCGTTATCGAGGCGCTTAGTTCGCGCGCGACCTTGGGGAAAATGGCAGTGGGGCGACTGGAACGCCATCTTCCAATAGGCTTTTCGCGTCGTCCACATGCGCCTCGCCGTAAATCGAGCGGCTTGGAACGTCGCCTTCGTGCATCGCCCGCGCCTCGTCCGCAAAGTTCATTCCAACATACTCGGAATTCGCCTCGATCTTGGCCCGGATTGCCGCAAGCGCTGCTTCGCGGTTGTTCTGAGGCATGCTGAGCGGGTTCTCGGCTGCGGTTGCGTCATCCTTTGAGCCCGATGACCGGACACCAGGTGCCATGAGTGCCTTCTCGATACGCTTGCATCCGCACACTGGGCACGACACTTTCTTGAGCCCTCGGAGCGCGTCGAACGCATCCGCTGACGGAAACCAACTCTCGAATTCGTGACCCTCGCTACAGGCGAGTGTGTACCGTATCATCGCAAGCCCTCTTGATCACCAAATACGAAAAATCGGTGGAAAATCAATTAACAATTGCGTTTGAAACGCGCCTGTGCCCAGGACAGTGATTTCAGGGTAGCACGCGATGTGTTAGTCGTGACACGCCAATCGGTGCCCAGGAGACACATTTGCGGTGATCCCGCTTTCCAATCAAGAAGATCCCACTGGCGCGCGTCTGATTGCCGCCGAGATTTACCGTCATTCGACCTACGGAGACCGCCATCCGTTGCGGATTGCCCGAGTGTCGACGGTGGTCGACTTGTCCCGCGCGCTTGGGTGGCTTCCCAGGCCGCGCTATATCGTCAGCCCGCGTGCCCGAGCCAAAACACTCGCGCGCTGGCACACGGAGAGCTACTTGCGCGCGCTGAAAGCCGCCGAGGCTACCGGTGAAGTGAGCACAGCCACGCGGGACCGCCATGGTCTGGGCACGGTCTCGAACCCCGTCTTTCCTGAGATGTTTCGAAGACCGGCAACGGCGGCCGGCGCGTCCATCCTTGCAGGCGAGCTTCTCCGGTCGCCTGGGGTGCTTTACTCTCCTGCGGGAGGGACGCATCACGGCCTACCTGATCGGGCAAGCGGCTTCTGCTATCTCAACGACCCGGTCTTTGCGGTTTTGTCCATGCGCGCGTCTGGGCTGCGGCGGATTGCGTACATCGATATCGACGCGCACCACCCTGATGGGGTCGTCCATGGGTTCGGAAACGACCCGGACATCACGATTTTGTCGGTTCACGAGGAGAACCGCTGGCCGTTCACGGGGCACTGGGCCGAACGCGGCGCGGGAGAGGTTTGGAACCTGCCCGTGCCAAGGGGCTTCAACGATACGGAAATGGCGGCGATCCTTGGTGAGGTTGTCTTGCCGCGCCTAAGTGCGTTTCGCGCCGATGCGGTAATTCTGCAATGCGGCGCGGATGCTGTTTTGGAAGATCCGCTGTCAAGGCTGGCCCTGTCGAACAACGCCCATTGGTCGGTTGTGGCGGCCGTCGGCGCACTAACCGAGCGGCTTCTGGTCTTGGGGGGAGGCGGGTACAACCCCTGGACGGTCGGGCGTCTCTGGACGGGGGTCTGGGCAGTCCTTGGAGGCTATGAGATCCCCGATCGGCTCCCTCTGAGCGCTCAGTCGGTGCTCCGTGGGTTAGAATGGCGTGGAAGCGCACGCGGAAAAGCTCCGCCCGAGCACTGGTTCACAACACTTCGAGATCCGCCAAGGGAGGGTCCACTTGTGGACGGCGTACGGACCCTCATTTCGCGCGCCAAGGAAAGGGGGCGGGCGTGGATTTAACGCGGAGCTTTGTCGCCCTGCCTTTGCCCGATCGCATCCGGGATGGGCTCGCTGCTGTCGCCCTCGAGATCCCCTCCGGCCGGATCGTTTGCGCCGAGAGTTTTCACATCACGCTTGCTTTCTTGGGCGACCAGGATGACGAAACGCTGGAGGAGCTCAATGAGGCGCTCGCCGGGCTTCGCCAACCTCACTTCGAGATCCGTCTTAAGGGGCTTGGGTCTTTCGGCGGCAGTCGACTGCGCGCCTTATGGGCCGAGGTCGTGGCACCTCCCGAGCTAAGGGAGCTGCAGAGGGCCACGGTACGCGCGGCGCGCCGCGCAGGCATTACCCTAAAGCACCGCCGGTTCGTTCCGCATGTAACACTCGCGAGGTTTCGCAATAGCTGGGTCGAAGACGCAGCTTTCGCGCGGTTTGTAGAACGTCACGCCGGGTTCAGCTTACCTGTCTTTGAAGCTCGTGCCTTTTCACTTTATGCGTCGCACTTGAGCCCGGCCGGTGCGGTTTACGAAGAGCTTGCGCGCTACCCGCTCGGGTTTGACCAAGCGGTGGGCAGTGGGTAGCCTGACCCTCAATGCCGAAAGACTATGCGCTCACTGGCACTGCCGCGAAAGCTGCCCTCGCGGAGGGGCTTGCCAACCCGTCTTGGTACCGCCCCAAGGTTGATGCCGGTGACATTCGGCGCTTGATGGAAAAGTCGGATGCCATCGCCTTGCGCGACACATTGGTTTGGATCGGCGTAATGGTGGTGGCTGCGGGGCTTGCCATTGCACTGTGGCCGTCGTGGTGGTCGGCGCCGTTTTGGTTCGTCTACGGCGTCATGTACGGCTCGGCGTCTGATGCGCGTTGGCATGAATGCGGCCACCGGACCGCGTTCAAGACCCCTTGGTTGAACAGCGTGGTCTATCACATCGCGAGCTTCATGCTGATGCGAAACCCCCATGTCTGGCGTGCCAGCCATGTGCGCCACCACACCGATACGATCATCGTCGGCCGCGACCCAGAGATCGTGGCGATGCGGCCTCCAGACCTGTTGCGCCTGGTGCTCAAGTTTTTCGGATTTGTGAACATCTTTACGTCTGGTGCGCGGATGCTCTTGCACGCAAGCGGCCGGCTTCATCCGGACGAAGAGACGTTTGTACGTCGCGAGGATCGGCCTCGGGTCATTCTCACCGCTCGGATCTGGATGTTAGTGTATTCGCTGACAATCGCGCTGGCGCTCGGCATGGGATCGATCTTGCCGTTGATGGTGATTGGCCTGCCCACCATCTATGGCGCCTGGCACCACGTAATGACGGGCGTCCTGCAACATCTAGGGCTTGCGGAAAACGTTACAGACCACCGACTAAACACGCGAACGGTGCTTATGAACCCAGTGAGCCGCTTCATTTATCTGAACATGAACTACCATCTCGAGCATCACATGTTCACCATGGTGCCGTACTACAACCTGCCAAAGCTCCACGAGATGATCCGTTTTGACGTACCGGCGCCTGAGCCGTCTATCTGGGCCGCTTACCGCCGGCTTGTGCCGGTCCTATGGCGACAGCTCAAGTACGAGGACGCGGTGATTGTTCCGAAATTGCCCGAGGGCGCGACGCCCTATGGGCCGGAGGTGTCAAGGCTGATGCCGCATGCCGTTTAGGCCGATAGCGAACGCATCCTTGGATCGGTTTCCGAACCCTGCTCTCACAGTCGCCGGAACGTCACGATAAACCCCATATCCTCGCCGTGGCCCTCTGGAGCGCCATCGGGATCCGCGTAGATCCGCTCCTCGCTCAGCTCCAAATCGCCGATCCGTCCGGAAGCAGCAAGGGTCACGAGGCTATCGCGAAACCCGGTTTTCTCCATGTAGGTCGCGTTGGTAGAAAGCGCTGCTATCGCGCCGGATGTGAGGCATCGCAGAAGCTCTTGCAGGGCCTCCGGTCCAACATGGCCGTGAGTGAATGTTCCGGAACTCACAAGACCCCTGTAAGTCCCGTCTTCGAAGGGCAGGGCCGAGGTGAGATCGGCCTCGATCAGGGCCCTGTAGCGATCCCTTTGGCCTGCCACCGCAAGCATATCGGGCGAGAGGTCGATGCCGTCGACCTCAATTCCCGGGGGCAGGGACGCCGCGACAAGCCCCGTCCCGCAGCCCGCGTCGAGAACCGGGCCGGTCCCGCCCATGCGCTGAAACGCCGTGGCGACGAGCCCGGGCAGGCGAAACCCGCCCGCCTCGGCGAACTCGGTATCGTATGTTGTGGCCCAGCCCCGGTAGAGTGCCCTTACGTCGTCTTTGGTTTCGAGGGCATAGGCCTGCTTAAGCTTATCGTCTTTGCTCATGGGCGTGGTGTTCCCCCGTTTAAAACCTCGATCATCCATGCGGTGTCGATATTTCCGCCGCAGAGGATCACACCCACCTTCCGACCCTGCAACTGTTCCTTCTCCGCCATAAGTGCAGCCAGAGGAGCCGCACCTGCGCCCTCGGCCAGGTTATGCGTGTCATGGTAATAGACGCGGATCGCTTCGGCGACGTCTTCGTCGCTTACGCTGACCACGCGCTCGGCGCCGGCCGCGTAAATCTCGAGCGCTTCGGGCACCGGAACGCGCACCGCCATGCCATCGGCAAAGGTGACGGCGTTCTCGGTTTCAACAGGGTGGCCGGCTTCGACAGAGAGCTTCGCGCATGGGGCAGCATTGCTGACGACCCCCACTACTTTCGTGGCTAGACCCATGGCATCGCGGGCCGCGATGACACCACAGATCCCCGAGCCACATCCGATCGGGACGTAAATGGTATCCAGGTCCGGGGCTGCTGAAAGGAGCTCATAGGAATAGGTGGCCACGCCCCGGACGAGCTCGCGGTGGAACGGCGGGACGATATGTAGACCTTGGGCGTCCGCCACGCGGAACGCCTCGAC